>DATGDQ010000436.1:0-2342 GCA_035310785.1 Gemmatimonadaceae bacterium
GAATTGCGCAGCTTCATCGCGGAAAAGCTCCCGGAAAACATGGTTCCTTCCGCGTTTGTGGTCATGGATGAGTTCCCACTCACGCCGAACGGCAAGGTCGATCGGAAGGCGCTGCCGGCACCCGACTCGGTCCGGCCGGACCTCAAGGACGCCTATGTCGCTCCGCGCACGCCGCTGGAAGAGGTGATGGTCGAGATCTGGACCAGCGTGCTCGGCATCGACGAGGTCGGGGTCGAGGACAACTTCTTCGAGCTGGGCGGGCACTCGCTACTCGCGACGCAGATCATTTCGCGCTTGCGCGACGTGTTTCATGTCGAGCTGCCGCTCACGACGATTTTTCAGGCTCCGAAGATCTCGGAGATCGTGAAATTTGTGGAGAAACTGCTAGAACCTCAGAAGTAACCTCGGACAAGCTGGCCCGCGTTCGAGATGGATGATTTTCGGAACGAACACCAATACGGAGGAAGAACATGGCGGAACAGAAATCGGAACCGAAGGCCGTGCTGAAGCCGGAGACCAATGCTCCCGCGCAGTCGAACGTCCTGGCTGCGCTCGGCAAGGCGACGCGAGCCTATACGGAAGAGTTGCACCACGCGTGGGTCGCGCTCAACAACTCGGCGCGTGACGCGCAGCAAGAGCTCATCGGGAAGATCACCTCGGCGAATGCCGCGGTGGCCAACGCGAGCACGCACGAGCGCGTGGCTCGCGCACACCATACCTACTCGGCAACGCAGCAGGCGATCGCGATGGGCGGTTCGCCGGAAGCCTGGCAGCAATTCAAGTCAGCCCAAGGTGAATACTTCGAGGCCAACAAGGAGGCCTCGAACCTGCGGGATACCACGCAACGTTCCATCGACGACGCGAACCAGGAGTATGCAAAGGCACTGAGGGACGCGAAGATCGAGGTCCAGAAGCGCTATGACGCCGCGTTTCGTGCCTTCATTGCGGCCCAGCAGGCGGCGTTCAGGGATCTGGATGTGAACGCCGTCGATCCGGGGATGCTCATCGAGATCGGGCGCAGCCTGATGCAGGTCGGTGAGAGCGCGCGGATGAACCTGGCAAGGGCGTAGCAGCGAGCGGCGCGGTCAGTTGTCCTGTGGCTCCATGCCCTTGAGGATGAGCTTCATCAGGGCAGTTTGCGATTCTGGAGGGAGCATGTGGCCGCCCGGAAGCATGTGCACCTCGAAGCGGTTGGCCGTGTGTGTCTCCCACGGCGTGAGCACGTGTCGCCCGACCATGGGGTCCGAAAGACCACCAAACGCCGAGATCGGAAACTCGAAAGGAGGTTCGGCTCGGTACCGGTATCCCTCGTTCAGCGAGAGATCCATGCGCCAGGTGGGGATGGCCATCTCGAGGAAGGCGCGGTCGTCGGCTACCGCGTCGGGGAACATTCCGGCACGGCGCAGTGTATCCAGCAGCTGGTGATCCGGGAGGTGCGCCACTCGCGATCCCATGATCGGAAGCTGCGGCGCCGGCCGCGCCGCCACGAACAAGTGGCTGGGCCGAGGATTCCCCGTCCGGCGTAATGCCCGCGCAAACTCGAAAGCAACGAGTGCGCCCAGGCTGTACCCGAATAACGCGAACGGCAGATCGAGCTCGGGGGCGAGCGCCGGAACCAGCGCGTCCATCAGGTCGTGCCAGACTGCAATCGGAGGCTCTTTGAGGCGTGTTTCTCGAGCTGGAAGCTGGATCGCGCAGAGATCGACCGTGGGGGGGATCTGATCTCTCCACACCCCGGCGAACGAGGCGCCAGCGCCGCCCGGCGGGAAATAAAGTAGCCGAACAGCAGGATCCTGGTGCGTCCGCGAGCGCAAAATCCAGGGATTCGATTGGGCTCGACTTTGCATCTTGAAGTGATGATCCTATCGCCCGAAAATGGCGGTTCGCAAGGCTTTGCGACGCCCCAGCAGGAGAGCCATGACGACGAACGACCTCTGGGTTCCTTACCACCGGCCGCGCCCTGGCGCACGCGTGCGCCTCATCTGCCTTCCCTACGCTGGTGGCAGCGCCTCGTTGTTCCATTCCTGGGCGGAAGCGCTACCCGCCGACGTGGACGTGTGCGGCGTGCAGCTGCCCGGCCGTGAGACCCGTCTCAAAGAGCCTCCCGTCCGCAAGATGGACCAGCTCGTCCCCATGCTCACCGATGCGCTGCGTCCCTGGCTCGATCTGCCGTTCGCGATTTTCGGCCACAGCATGGGAGCGCTCGTGGGGTTCGAGATGATGCGCGAGCTCAGGCGGCGCGGCGAGCAGCTGCCGATTCATCTGTTCGCGTCGGGCTGTCACGCGCCTCAGTACCCCGATCCGGCCGTGGTGTACGATCTCCCCGATGAGGACTTCCTGGG
>DATGDQ010000437.1:0-4833 GCA_035310785.1 Gemmatimonadaceae bacterium
GGCGGTCGACCGTTCCCTTCATTTCGGCGACGCTCGGCACCGAGCGCGATGCGAGATAATCGACGAGCGGGCGATCGAGGCGCTCACCCGCATCCGCGAGATAGCGCGCGTACAGCTTTTCGCGCAACGCGTGATCCGGCGGCTGGATCTCGACCACGAGGCCGCCTTCGAAGCGCGAGCGCAGACGCTCCTCGAGCCCCTCGATCGCCTTGGGCGCGTGCACACTGGCAAACACGATCTGCCTGCCGTCGTACGAGAGGCTGTTGAAAATGTGAAAGAGCTCTTCCTGCGAGCGCTCCTTCCCCGCGCACTTGTCCACGTCGTCGATGATCAACGCATCGACCACACGGTAGCGTGCGCGCCATTTCTCGATCTGCTCCTCCTGCAGCGCGGCGATCAGCTCGTCGATGAACTGTGACGCATTCACGACGGCGACCGTGAACGCTCCGCCACTCTGCGCAATCAGCTCGTTGCCCAGCGCGTTCAGCAAGTGCGTCTTGCCGACTCCGTGCTGTCCGAACACGAACAGCGGATTGTACTTCTTCCCGGGTTCGTCGACGATGGTATCGATTGCGTGAACCGCGAGCTGGTTCGACGCGCCCACTTCGAGATCCGCACGCGTGATCGATGGATCCGGCCCCGGCGGCGGCTCCGCGCCACCCACGAGCCTGGCGAGCACGAGCTCCGCCTCGCTCACACGCTCCGGGTCGCGAAAGAGCTCCGACGCTGCAAGCTGCGCGTCGATCTTCGCCGCTTCCACCTCAAGCTCGCGCAACCGCCTGATCGACGCCTCGTATCGCGACAGCAGCGTATCGATGTCCGGCTCCACGGTCGACTCGAGCGTGCGCTCGAGCACCTGCGTGGCGTAGCCGAGCTGGCGCCAGTGCGTCATCGCTTCCACCACCCTCACGCGCCAGCTGTCGATG
The DNA here is from genome assembly GCA_035310785.1 of Gemmatimonadaceae bacterium. Taxonomy (GTDB): domain Bacteria; phylum Gemmatimonadota; class Gemmatimonadetes; order Gemmatimonadales; family Gemmatimonadaceae; genus FEN-1250. The sequence continues at coordinate 927 of DATGDQ010000437.1, forward strand.
TGCTGCGCGACGACCTCGCTCAGATCGGACAGAAAGCTCGCGAACTCCTGCCCGCGGGTGGGCGAGGGTACGAGCAGCGGCGTATCCGGCTTTTCGCCCAGCAGCTCGCGCACGCTGCGGGCGGTGACGGGCGATTCGCCGAGTGTCTGGCACGCGATGAGGCGATTGAGTGCGCCCTGCAGCTCGCGAACGTTCGTGAAGTTGATGCGTGCGACCTCATCGAGCACACCGGCCTCGAACACGACTCCGCGCTCGTCGCACTTGCTGCGGAGAATCGCCACTCGCGTCTCATAGTCGGGAGGCCCGACGTCGACCACGAGCCCGCCCGTCAAGCGCGTGATGAGGCGCTCGTCCAGATCGGCGATGTCGGATGGGGGGCGATCGCTCGTGAGCACGACCTGCTTGCCCGCGCGCTGCAGCGTATTGAACAGGCGCAGCATCTCGCTCTGCGTCTCCTTGCGGCCGGCGAGGAACTGCACGTCGTCGAGCAGCAGCATGTCGACCATGTGGAAGCGCCGCTTGAACCGCTCCATCGCGCTGTCACCGATGGCGTGATTGAGCTCCTCTATGAACTCCTCGAGGGTGACGTATTCCACCGTGAGCTGCGGCTGCAGCTGTCGCGCCAGGTGTCCGGTCGCGAGCATCAGATGCGTCTTGCCCAAGCCGGAGCTGCTGTAGATGAACAGCGGGTTGTACGAGGTACCGGGGGACTGTCCCACCGCTCGCGCCGCTGATACGGCGAGCCGGTTGGCGCCTCCCACGATGTAGTTCTCGAACCGGTACCGCGGATCGAGATCCACCGTCAGCGGCCTCCCGCGGCTGCGGCGGCCGGGGCGGTGCTCGTGCCGGCGCTCAGCTTGCGGAGCACGATACCGGCGATTCCGCGCAGCGTCTCGAAGACTCCGGCGCCGTGCAGCGCGTCCGCTGCGAACGAGGGGACTTCGCGAAAGTTCAACGCGTCCTCGAGCTCGGGAATCGTGGAGATGAGCGAGCGGGGCAAGTCCTGCTTGTTGTACTGCAACACGAGCGGCATGGTGCGCACATCGATGTCGTGCTCCGCCAGATTCGCGTGAAGATCCTGCATGCTCTCGACGTTCTCTGCGAGCTGGCGCGCCTGGCTGTCGGCGACGAACACGACGCCGTCGGCACCATGGAGGACCAACTTCCGCGTCGCCTGATAATAGACCTGCCCAGGCACCGTGTAGAGCTGGAAGCGGGTGGAGAACCCAGAAATGGTGCCCAGGTCGAGCGGCAGGAAATCGAAGAACAAGGTGCGATCGGTCTGCGTCGCGAGTGACACCATCTGTCCTTTGCGATCGCCCGGCACCTGCTCGTAAATGTAATGCAGATTGGTCGTCTTTCCGGACCGCCCGGGACCGTAATACACGATCTTGCAGGTGATCTCTCGAGTGGCGTAGTTGACCAGAGACACGGCGCTTCAGGCGAGGGAGATTGACGACTCGCCGTCCGTTCCGTGCGGGGCACGGCCGAACAGGATGGCGAGGTTGCGATTCAGATCCTGCTCGAGCGAGACGGCAGAAATGGGTGCCTCGACGTGCAGCGGCGGCTGGGCGCGCTCGAGCAACGCGCAGAGCTCTTCAAAGTAGATACGTACGAGGCCAAGTGAGCTTTCCGCATCGAACACGGTCAGAAACACGAAGCGATTCCGCGTCGTCGACACGTCGCCGATGAAGATCTGCCGGTCCCTGCCGGCGTGGTATAGTTCGCGGAACGGCTTTCCATCGAGCTCTCGCCCGAGCTCCCCCGCCGACGCGTGGATGGCGGCCGCCAGTGCACACGCGGCCATGACATCCACCGCGCGCGTGAAGCCGAACTGCCCCATCACCTGGCCGCTGGGATGAAGCAGGAGCGCGAACAGCGCGTGTGCATCGTCCACGAACGTCTGGAGCGGCGCCTCGATCCATGGCTCGGCGACGTGCGTCCTCACGTGAGTACGCCCAGCGATTCGATCATGGCGCCGCGAATCCTGCCGATGTGCGCGCGCGGCTCGGCCAGCGTCACCAGCACGAGGCCGTCGCGCCCGATCGCGCACACGTGCCCGCGCTCTGCCTCGAGCTGAAGAAAGCCGACGGTGCTCAGTCCTGCAGCGGCCGAGCAGAGGCGGGCCTTGCGATACAGCGCGGCCGCGAGCGCAGCGATCACGTTCGACTGAATTCCGACCTGCACGTTCGCATCGACCACGATGCCGTCCGCCTCACCGACCACGAGGCACCCGAGCACTCCGCGCTGGCGGATCAACATCGCGAGCGTGCTCTCGAAGGGCGAGGCGCTCATGTGACCTCCTCCAGCCACTCGGTGGCGCGCTGCACACAGCGATCGAGCACGCGCCGCACGAATCCGAGCGGCACGGAGCGGCCCGCCGCCACGAGCACCATCGATTCGTCCATCGCGGGCGCGAGCGCGACCGTCGCGAGATCCGTCTCGTACACGACCGCCTTCCATGCGCCGAGATCCAGATGTCGCACCGCGCGCAGCGCCTCGTCCCGAACGCCGGTGAGCGCCGCGCCGACTTCCTGCGATACATCTTCCCCATCCGCGGTGATGTAGAGCCCCGCGGCGACGAGCCCATCGGCGTTGAGAAGGAGCGCCGTATGCTCCCCCTCGCCCAGAATGTCCGCGAAGAGCAACCGCGCCTCTTCCTCCACCCGTCGTTGTGCCGCGAGAAGCTCCGCCTGGCCTGGCGAGCCGTTGCCGTTCGCCGCCACGTGCGCGTAGCGGAGGAGGCGCCGCACCATGCGCAGCGCAGTCGCGATCGATGCGTCATCACGATCGTGCGTCGCCGCCGTGCTCAGATGTTCTTCGGCCTCCGTCAGCTTCCCCTGCTTGAACAGGACGTATCCCATCCCTTTCCGCGCGCCTACGTGGCTGGGCGCGAGGCGGAGCACCATGTCCCATTCATCGAACGCCTGCTGCAACTCGCCTCGGTCGACGCAGATGCGCGCGAGGAGATCGTGCGCATCTGCGTTGTGCGCGTGCCGCTCGAGTCCGCGGCGGGCCACCTTGAGCGCGAGGTCGAGCTGCCCCGCACGGCGGAGCGCCTCGCCAAGCTGCATGAAGACGAGACTGGACGGATCTCGCGCGAGCTCCTCGCTGAGTCGCCTGATCTCAGGCATCGATCCGCTCCTGCAGCAGGCAGCGCAGCCGGCTCGCCGCATCGCGGGCCGCGCGGATGCGCTGCGCATCGGGACTCCCCGGATTCAGGCGCAGCGAGCGTTCCCACGACGCGAGCGCGTCGAGAAAGTCGCCATTCCACGCCGCGTAATAGCCGCTGGCGGCGTGCAGCTCGGCATTGAGCGGATCGGCAGCAAGGCCCCGTGCGATCGCCTGCGCGCCCTCATCCTGGCGACCGAGTCGATTGAGCACCCGCGCGAGCAGCAGATACCCCGCCGCGCGATCGGGCGCGTCGCTCGTGATACGCTCGCACATCGCGAGCGCCACCTGCACGTCGCCGGCTTCCAGTGCCGATGCAGCCGCCTCGAGCGGATCGACCGCCACGGACGCAGAGGGCGTCGCCCCATTGATGTTTTCATCGGGTGGATGCACACCGTTGCGCAGCTCGACGATGCCTGTGGACAGCAAGCCGTACGTGACGCGCGCCACGTCGAACTCACTCCGGGCAAGTGTCGTCGCGATCGCACGCAGATCGCGCGCGCCATCGATCTCTGCGAGCACCTCCCACTCGCGCGGCCGCAGATCCAGGAAGCCGGGGTGATCGTCGGCCACGGGCGCCAGCACGGGAATGACCCCGAGATGGGCCACCTTCCCTTCGATGCGCGACCACTCATCGATGCGGCGCGCCGCCTCCATGAGAAGCGACTCCGTGGAGATACGAATGTTCGCCTCCGCCACCATGTCGTTGACTTCCTGCTCTTCGAACGAGAAGAAT
>DATGDQ010000438.1:0-20705 GCA_035310785.1 Gemmatimonadaceae bacterium
GGCAATGCGCTACGTGAGATTGATCGGACGTCCGGAATGTCGCGCGATCACTCCCAGCCGGAAGGTGACGTCGCTCCAGCGCTCCTCGGCCGTGGCCTGCAGCTCGAGGGGAAAAGTCGGCCAGGCGAACGGATTGTCGGACCGCATGATTGCGGAGCGCTTGGGTGGGTGCCACACCCCTCCCGCATCACAGTCGTCGATGAGTCGCTCGTAGAGCTTGGTCCAATTGTCGTTACGTCGGAGAAAGCCGAGACGGGCGAAGATCTCGAGCCAGAACAGGGCGGATGGCATGTCCGCGTCGGCGGCGTTGCGATGCGGAAGTGGGTCGCCGAGCACGAGATGAGGCTCGGAAACGATCTTGCTCCCGACCATGGTGGCGGCTTCCTGTCTCGGCTGTGGTTGCGAGAGCTGCACATAGAGCCGATCGAGAAGATCGTAGTGCTCGCTCCGGTACAGCGGCATGTGTGCAAGCATGATGAGCGTGTGCACGGACGGCGGCGATGCGCCCGGCGCGAGCACATGATGGTTCCCGACGCGAATGAACGGCTTCTGCGCCAGCGGTGACTTGAGGAAGGCGTCCACGCGCTCGAGGATGCGCCGAGCGGCGCCACGAAGTCGCGGATCGTTTTCGTAGCCGGCTTGGGCGAGGGCGGCGGCGGCGGCCTCACGAAGCACTCCCCGGCCATGCCGCACCATGGCTAGCTCCATCTTGGTCTTACTGCCGAGCTCGTACAGATAGGCAGGATCGTCATCTTCCGCCAACAAGCGAAAGAGCACCCGTCGAGCCTGCAGGAGCGGCGGTGATTCGCGATCCCATCCGTACTCGAGCAGGCGCCGGACGGCGCTTATCGTTCCGATTCCCTTGTAGCGCTCGCCGCGCGAGGCCGGCACGGCCAGCATGTTGTGGTTCCAGGTGCCGTCGGACAGCTGGGAGAGCGCGAGCTCGATCGCGGGCTTGTAGGCGTACGGGAGGGCTGAAACGCTGCGAGAGTCTGCCAAGGGCAGCCGAGCGACCTCGACAGCGGCGCGATACTGTATGGGCGGTGGCGCGAACTCGAGGAGCCAGGAGAGCGGAAACTCGAGCGGGCTCGGCGGAGCGGCTGGGGCGGCGGGAGCCGCTGGTGGCACTTGGGGCACGCTCGGCATCGGACTACTCGGAGTCGGCAAAGCTGTCACTGCGCCCTCGAATTGTTCGTAAGCCATTGACCGGCAACGCACTTGGACCGAGGGATCAGGTCGGCCCAGCCCGGCGCGGAACGATACCATCTTTTTCGGGAAACGCTAGGTAGGGGAAGCCCTTAACTACCCGCCCATTGGTTCGTCTATCTCCTCGAATGGCGCGATGATGTGATCGCGGGGCGACCGATCTCTCGGAGGATTATTCAATGATTCGCACTACGGTATTGGCGCTTGGCCTGGCACTCACGTTCTCGGCCGGTGCCTCCACGATCGCGAGCGCGCAGGCGGTTGGTGGCCAGGAGCGGTCGCGCGACGTGCGCCATGATACTCACGACATCCGCTCCGACCGTCGCGATGTGCGGAGCGATCGCCGGGACATTCGCGGCGACAAGCAAGATCTCCGCTCCGACGACCGGGACCGGCGCGCCGACCGGCGCGAGCTGCGACACGATCGCGCGACCGGAGACAAGGCGGATGTCCGGAAGGATCGCCGGGATCTCCGCAACGATCGCAAGTCGGAGCGTCGCGATGAGCGCGATCTCCGCCGTGACAGACGCGATCGGAGGAAGGATCACAAAGATCTTGAACATGACCGGCGTGAGCGCCGCCGCGATCACTCGCACTGACGCACTGGTGCTCTGAAGTACTCTCCCCAAACGCTCAATCCGAAGCCCGGTCGCGATCGCCGGGCTTCGTCGCGTTCGCCATGTGCATCGCTTGTGATCCCCTCCCGCGGTCCGCATCTTCCGCAGCATGATTGAGAGTCTCCGCACGCGCGCCGTTCACAAGCTCCCCGACCACGTTCGCTTCACCGGACGTGTGCTGTTGCTCACGGAAGATCCTGCACTCCTGCACCGGCAGCTCGCGGGTGAGGATCTGCCCTTCGACCCGTCGGCCCCGGTGGGATCGCCGACGCATCCAAAGCTTCGCGACGACATCTCGACGGACGAGATCACGCCGGCGTACATCTGCTACTACTTCGACGAGACACTCGGCGAGTTTCCGTATCTCGGGCTCAAGGCCGGCGATGAGTTTCCGCTCGTGCGCGGCTCGGTACGCGCCGGGGGCTTCGTGGCGAGCGTCGCCGGAACCCGGCGCGGCAAGGGCTCGTCGCGGGAGGCGTCACCGTATGCGGAGATGCATGCGGGGATCAGGATCGTCATCGCGGAGAGCATCGAGCGCATCTATCGTGAGAACTGCCAGAACCTCGGCGTGTTCACCAGCACCGACTTCTCGCTGATCGCGCGGATTCGCAACGGCGAGGAGATCGCGCTCGAAGAGCTGACGCGTGGCGAAGGCGGGATCTCGCGCGGGATCGTCGAGTACGGCGGTCTGTTCAACTACAACGTCGCGCGGCTCCAGGGCAAGGTCGAAGTGCCCGTGATCACGACGCCGAAACGCCCGATGACGGTCGCGGAGAAGATCTTCGCGCGACATTGGGTGCTCGATGCGGCAAAGGAGAAGATCGGCATTCCGGCGGTGCAGCCCGGTGATCAGGGATTCGTGCGCACGGACATTCGATTCAGCCACGAGTACGTGACGCCGATGGCCGCGATCTTCTTCGAGGAGCTCGTCGGCAAGGACGAGCCGGTCAACGATCCGGGCTCGGTGTTCTTCTTCAGGGATCACCTCACGTTCCTGTCCCAGGTGATGCGGCCGGAGCATGTCGAGATGGGGCTGCTCGACGTCGCAAATCAGCTGGAAGCGAAGCAGCGGATCTTCGCGGGCGAGAAGGGGATCAAGCTGTACGGCGAGCTCGACCGGCTCAATCTGCATGGCGCTCTCTCGGCGCAGGGCTCCGAAGCGATCTGCCACTCCAAGATTCTCGAGGCACATGCGGAGCCGGGGCAGATCATCATCGGATCGGATTCGCACACGCCGCACGCAGGGGCGGTGGGTTGCATCGCGTTCGGCGTGGGGACCACGGCGATCTTCAACTCGTGGATCACGAAGGACGTTCGCGTCGAGGTGCCGCCCACGTTCCGCGTCACGCTTCGTGGAAAGAAGCCGCGCAACGTGACCGCGAAGGATTTCATGCTCGAGATCCTGCGTCACCCGTACATCAAGGGCGGCTCCGCAATCGGGCAGATCATCGAATACGCGGGTGACGCGGTCGCATCGCTCTCGGTCGACGAGCGGGCGACGATGACGAACATGGCGGCCGAGGTGGGGGCATTCACCGGAATCATCGCGCCAGACGAGAAGACGGTGGAGTATCTCGTCGCGCAGCGCGGGATGTCCGCGGAACACGCGCGCGCGCTCTGCGATGGATTGTTCTCCGACGAAGACGCAACGTACGTGCAGGAGATCGAGATCGACGCGGAGGCCATCCGCCCGATGATCGCGCTGCCGGGCGACCCGGGGAATGGCATCTACATCGACGACCTGCAGCACGAGGTGAAGATCGACATCGCGTACGCGGGCTCGTGCACGGCAGGCAAGAAGGACGACATGGACATGTACGCGAAGGTCTTCGGCGAGGCGCTCGAGCGCGGGGAGAAGGTTGCCGAAGGCGTTCGCTGCTACATCCAATGCGGATCGCAGGAAGTGTTCGCGTACTGCCGCGCGCAGGGATACGACCAGGTGTTCGCGGCCGTGGGCGCAACGCTGATCGAGCCATCGTGCGGCGCGTGCATCAATGCGGGACCCGGCGTCTCGCGCACGCGCGAGGAGGTCACGATCTCCGCCATCAACCGCAATTTTCCCGGCCGTTCCGGTCCCGGACAGCTTTATCTCGCGTCGCCATATACGGTGGCCGCGTCCGCGATCGCCGGACGCATCGTCGCGTGGGATGCAGATGCTCGCCAGCTGGCACATGCATAGTTCGACCACGGGGCGCCGCAGGGCGCGCCCGTGTCAGCACGAGTCACGATTCACCCATGCGCGGTGAATTCGTCGATGTCGGCGGCGTTCGCCTGTACTACTATGCGGCAGGAAGCAGCGGCGCCGGCGAGCCGATCGTGCTTCTGCACGGATTCCCGACGTCATCACACATCTGGCGCGATGTGGTGCCGCTTCTCCCGGCGGGCCACCGCGTCGTCGTCATCGATCTGCTTGGCTATGGGCGCAGCGACCGACCGGAAGGCCGCGATCTGAGCATCAAGGGGCACGCGGAGCGTGTGCTCGCATTGATGGACGTGCTCCGCATCTCGTACGCGACCGTCGTTGGCCACGATCTCGGCGGCGGCATTGCGCAGTACCTCGCGGTGCGACATCCCACGCGCGTCGCGCGGCTCGGGCTGGTCAGCTCGGTCGCCTTCGACAGCTGGCCGACGCGCGAAGTAAGGCTCGTCAAGGCGACACTGCCGCTGACGCGCTTTCTCCCCGCAATGTGGGTTGCGTCGGTGCTTCGATCCGATCTGCTGCGCGGCTACTCCGATGCGCAGCGCGGCGGCCACTCGGTGGACATGTACATCCTTCCGTTCGAGGGTGCGGAGGGCCGCGACACGCTGGTCGAGCATCTCGCGGCGCTCGATCCCGGAGAAACCGAAGCACTCGCGCCGCGACTCAAGGACATCGTGGCCCCGACGGCGATCATCACGGGCGCGCACGATCCCTTTCTCGGGATCGCGGTGGCCGAGCGGCTCCATGCATTGATCAAGGGCTCGACGCTCGAGGTGATCAACGATGTGCGGCACTTCGTGCCCGAGCTTGCGCCGCAGCGCGTCGCGGACATGATCGCCGACCTCGTGGCGCGATGAGCTCGCGGCTGGAGACCTTTCGCGCAATGGTGGCACAGCATCCGGACAACGTGCTCGCACGTTTCGGACTGGCCAACGAAGCGCTCAAGGAAGGACTCCACGCGGAAGCGGCGGAGCAGCTTCGCGCCTACCTCTCTGCGTACGATGACGAGGGAAACGGGTTCGGCCGGCTGGCGCTCGCGCTCGAGAAGCTCGGACGCATCGATGAAGCGAAGGACGCGCTGCACGCGGGTATCGCGGCAGCGCGCCGATTCGGGCATCCGGGCATGGCGGCGGAGCTCGAGGCGCGCCTCGAGGAGCTCGACGAGGGCTGATCGCTAGCGCAACGCGGCGGTCGCCTTGTTCAACGCATCCGTCGCGCTCGTGAACCGCGTTGCGAGATCGTTCACCTCCGCCTGCGCCAGCGATTGATCGCCGGCACGTGTCGCCTCGTTGATCGACGGGAAGACCATGTTCGAATAGCCGTTGTCCTCATCGGCGGCGTAGATGAGGTTGCGGAACCATGGGCGCGTCTTGAGGCCCTGGGGACGCGTGAGCGCGCGCTCGACCAGCATGAGCGACGCATTGGTGCGCATGCTCATCGCTTTCGGCGGTGAACCCCTCGCGAGCACCGAGTCGCGCGCGGCGGCGAAGATCAGCGCCGCATGCTCGAGACCATCGATCGACGCGCTGAGCCTGGAGGCGTCGAGCGTCCACTGCTTCGCGGCCGCGTTCTTCTGTGTCGTGGCGAGATGGACACGCATGTCGCGCGCGAACTCCACGTAGTCGTACGGAAGGATCTCCGCGTTCGCGAGTCGCAGCACCATCGCGGTCGTGACGCGACCCGACGCGGCGTGGTACGCGTAGGTGGGGTCGCCGAACGTCGACATCCAGTGATAGGAATCGAACTGGGAGTGGTAGCTGCCGCCGGGGCCGCCGTACCCCCATTCCTGGATCGGGATGCCAAGATGGTTGTAGAAGCCGGCGAAGTCGGAGCCGCCACCCGGATCATCCATCGCAGGCTCGACACTATCCGGCACGGCTTCCCTCTTTCTCCACACGGAGTAGATGGAGCCCGAGCCACTCGGATCGGGCACCTCGCGAGCGACATCGCGAAGCATGGGCCGCAGCGACGGCGAGCCGCCCGCTCCGAAATTCCGTCCGGACGCAGCGCCGTCCTGATTGAGATACGCCACTGCGCCGCGCTCGAGGCGCAGCGAGTCGTCTTCCACGAATTCGGTGGAGCCGAGGAGCCCCCACTCCTCCGCATCCCACGTGGCGAAGAGAAGGGTGCGCTTCGGCCGCCATCCCTTCTTCACCTCGGCCGCCACCGCGCGCGCCGCCTCGAGAATGCTGACGACACCGCTCACGTTGTCCCCGGCGCCAGGGCCCCACGCATCGCGATGCCCGCCGATGATCACGAGCTCGTTCGGGAACTCGCTTCCCTGCACCACCCCGAAGGTATCGAAGATGTGCTTGATCGGATTCGTGGCCGTGTCGCTGCGCACGACCACGCGCGCCGCGACCGGGCCCGGCCCGACGTGGTAGCGGAACGGCAGCCCGCCCTGCCACGTCTGCGGGATGTTCGCTCCCCGAACTCCACGCAGGAGGGCGGCCGCATTCTTGTACGACGCGGGCATGACGGGAATGTGCGGTACCTGCATTTCGCCGAGCGGGATTCGCTTCGCGCCGGGGTGGCTCGGGTATCCGGGCGTGCTCGGATCGCCGTTGTCGTTCATGACGCTGCCGCGTTGCACGCCGGTCTCCATGCGCATCGGTCCCTGCGGGTAGATGTCGCCCTTCACGTAACCATCGTCCGCGGGATCGCTGTAGATGATGAGCGCCACCGCGCCACGCTTCTCCGCCTCACGGGCCTTGATGCCGCGATACGAGTGGCCGTAGCGCGCGATGGCGATCTTTCCCTTCACCGATACTCCGAGCGAGTCCAGCTGCTTGTAGTCCTCGATCAATCCGTAGTTCACGTAGACGACGGGTGCGTTCACGTCGCCCGTGCCGCTGTAGCCGTTGGCGATGATCTTCTCGAAGGCTGGCCCCGAAGTCGAGTCGCCAGCCACCGCACCCTCGGCCAGATCGAGCGACAGCGTGTCGGGCGCCACTCGCCACAGCTTGATCTCCGTCGTGTGCGGCATCCAGACGTCGTAGGATCGCACTTCGGTCTGCAGCCCCCACGACTTCATCGCGTTGATCACGTAGTCGCGTGTGCGCTCCTGCGCGGGCGTGCCGGCGATGTGCGTTTCCTTCGAGAGCTCGTGCGAGTGGTGACGAGCGCTCGCAGTGTCGGGGCGCGCAGTGGCGCTCGCTTCGAGATCGCGCTCTGCGCGGGCAGCCGCCGGTGAGTAGCCTGGCGTCGTGGGCGTCTGCGCACCGAGCGAAGCCGCGAGAAAGCAGAGAGCGACCGACAGCGTGCGATGCATCGTCATGACCTGGGTTCGGGATTCGTCGAGCCTGCGCGATCGACGCTCGCGCGCCGCTTGTGAAATTGCATGGCCATTCGTTCGGGCGCGGTCTTGATCGCACTCTCGGTATAGGCGCTGCGCGGGTTCCACAGCACCCAACCTTCCACACCGTTCGCATATCCGGCCTCGATCTGCGCACGCACCTCCCTGGCCGTGTAGTGCGGCGGGCCAAGCGTGAAATCCTGGTACCACGGCCTGATCGCCGCAGCACCGGGCACGGCCGCGGAGCGACGACGCGCATCCTTCAATCCATGAGCGATCGTCTCGTACGGATGCGCATTCGGATTCGCGATGCCGTACGTGCCGGGATTGTAGTGCGATGGATACATCATCGGCAGCACGACATCCACCGTGTTCACGAACTGCTCCCACCTCTGACCGATCCCCATGTCGGTAGTGTCCGTCGCCGTGAGGCCGAAGACGTCTGCGGTGACTGGAACTCCGAGAGGCCGGAGGCGTTCGCGCGTGGAGAGCAACTGCTCGCGGATCACCTGCGCGCGCACACGGCCGCGCGCGAGCGGAAACGTCGCTTCGAACACGAGGCGTTTGTCATCAGGGAATCGAACGTAATCGAACTGGATTTCGCTGAAGCCGAGATCGACGGCCTCGCACGCGAGATCGGCGGCGTAGCGCCACGGGCCGTCCTGATGCGGGTCGAGCCACGGATTGCCCTTCTTGTCGCGCCAGGGCGCGGACGGATCTGCCTTGCGGCGGATCGCCCATTCGAGTCGGGAGGTGGCGAGCAGCGGATCCTTCGCGACGACGATGCGCGCGATCGGGTAGATATGGTGCGCACGCATCGAGTCGAGCATCGCGCGCAAGCGCTCGTGTCGCATCGGACGATTGGTATCCGCACCAATGGCGTGCGCGAGCGCCACGCGCGAGCGATAGAGCACGAATCCCCGATCGTCCTTGACATCGATGACGAGCGCATTGATCTCCGTGCGGCTGGCAAGCCCGATCAGCTCCCAGCCGCGGTCGCCGAGCGCTGCCCATCGATTGACGTAGAGCCCGCGCACGACTTTGGGAGTGGGAACGAGCGGTGGGCGAAGCTCGGGGAGCGAATCGGGTGAAGAGACGGCTGAAGGGGCCGGGCAGAAGCTGGATGCGGGCGTGGCGTGAGTGGGCTGTGTGGCGGGGGTCCGGGACTGCGCCTGCGTCAGGGCGACGGACACGCAGAACAGCGGGGCGACACCAACGACGGCTCGATCGAGGAAACGCATCACACAATCTATCGCGGCACATCCTTGACCGCCTCTGCCCCGGCGATACGTTCGCAACGTTCGCCACCTTCTTCTTCACAGCAGACCGACGTCTCATGCCCCGCAGACACATACACGTCGCGCTCGTCGCTTCGACACTCGCATGCCTCACCCTTTCGCAAGGCGAGATTTCCGCTCAACGCGCCGATAGCTCCGATTGGACGGCGCGATACCGGGCCATCGTCGCCGAGAAGGGACAGAAGCCGGATAACGTTCGCATGCACGAGCTGTTCGCGCTCGATTGGGACTACACCAACAGGCAATATCCAGAGGCCGCGACGGCCGTCGGGTACAAGGGGCAGAACGGCCGTTGGACCGATGTCTCGCTCGAGGCGATCGCGCGGCGAAAGCAGGAGCTCCAGTCGCCGCTCGCCGCCATCAAGTCGATTGACCGCGCGCTGCTCTCGAAGGACGACCAGCTCGACTACGATCTCTTTCTCCGCGGTGCGGAGGACGCGGTCGCCGGCACGCGCTTCCCCGCGGAGTACCTCGCGATCGACGCGCGCAGCGGCCCGCAGCTTCTGCCGCAGATCATGGAGCAGAACCCGAACGCGACCGTGAAGGATTACGAGGACATCGTCGCTCGCGTCGAGGGGCTCGGCGCCGTAGTCGATCAGACGATCGCGCTGCTGCAGAAAGGCCTTTCGGCCAGGGTCACGGCACCGAGGATCACGCTGCGCGATGTTCCCGAGCAGGTGAAGGGATTGATTCCGGCCGATCCCATGAAGAGCCCTGTGCTCGTGATGTTCACGCGCTTTCCGGCTGACATTCCAGCAGAGGACCAGAGGCGGCTCACGGCCGCCGCGGTGAAGGCGTACACCGAGAAGGTGAAGCCCGCGTACGAGCGACTCTACGCGTTTCTCACGAAGACGTACATCCCGGGTGCGCGCGAGACCGTCGGAATGAGCGCGCTCCCCGACGGAGCCGCCTGGTACGCGTACAACGTGCGCATTCAGACGACGACGACTCGCACGCCGGAGCAGATCCACGAGATCGGGCTCGCGGAGGTCAAGCGCATACGCGGCCAGATGGACAGCGTGATGAAATCGATCGGCTACAAGGGGACGTTCGCCGAGTTCACGAACTTTCTGCGCACGGATCCGAAATTCTTCTTCACGGACAGCGCCGATCTCGTGCGCGCCTATCGCGACATCGTGAAGCGCATCGACCCGCAGCTCATCACGCTGTTCGGGCACTTGCCCCGACTTCCGTACGGAGTCACGACGATTCCGTCGTACAGCGCGAAGTCCGCCACGACCGCATACTATCAGCCTGGATCGTACGAAGCGGGGCGGCCGGGCTACTACTATGTGAACACGTACGCGCTCAACACACGCCCGAAGTGGGAGATGGAAGCGCTGTCGTCACACGAGGCCGTACCCGGACATCATCTGCAGATCGCGATCGCGCAGGAGCTCACCGATCTTCCCGAGTTCCGCCGCTTCGCCGGCTACACCGCGTTCGTGGAGGGATGGGCGCTGTACTCGGAGAGCCTCGGATCGCGCATCGGCCTGTACAAGGATCCGTACTCGAAGTTCGGGCAGCTCACGTACGAGATGTGGCGCGCGATTCGTCTCGTCATCGACACCGGCATTCACGCGCAGGGAATGACGCGGCAGCAGGCGATCGACTACTTCGAGGCCAACTCGGCGAAGACGCACAACGACATCGTGGTGGAGGTCGACCGGTACATCACGACACCGGGACAGGCACTCGCATACAAGTCGGGCGAGCTCGAGATCAAGGCGCTCCGAGCGTACGCCGAGCAGCAGCTGGGCGGCAAGTTCGACATCCGCGAGTTCCACGACCAGGTGCTCGATCAGGGCGCGCTGCCGCTCGATGTACTCGACGCGCGGATTCGCGCCTGGGTCGCGGAGAAGAAGACGAAGGCCTGAGCAGGGAGCTCGCTCTGCGTCAATACCCGAGCAGTGCCGCCCACAACTGGGGATACATCGCCATGCTCTGCGCTCGATACTGCGGCCGGTAGCCGAAAAGCACCACGTGTCCCTTTCCCTGGTGCACATCCACCAACGCCGCGTGGCCGCGAAGCTTCTCCTCGCCGAGCAGCCATCCGGAGAGGAGCGCCGAGCTACTTGGCGGATAGACGGCGGCCGCCGTTGCACGAGTGGTGTCGGTGATCTCGAATGCAGGCCCGTCCTCGAACCATGCAGCCGGGTGCGCGAGCATCAGGCGATTGAGTGGATGCGACTGATCCAGATTCAGCGCGAACAGCGATCCCGGCGCGTAGAAGTCGCGGTTGCTCACGCCCGCGAGCACGTCCTTCACGGGCAGCTCGAGATATTCGATCGCCCAACGACTCGCGTCGTTGAACGTGACGAGCGTGCCGCCGGCGCTCACGAAGTCGTGGAGCGCTGCATCACCCGTCGCTGCGAGTCCGCCCTTCAATGAATCGGGATAGCCCGCTTCGCGCGGGCCGCTCTGCAGCGCACGCGGCGATTCGTCGGGAATGATGATCGCATCGAAGCGCGACGCGAGGTTGCCCGCGCGAACGTCGCGATCGCCGATCGAAGTGAACGGGATGTGGTACTGGTCGAGCACGAATCGCGTCCATCCCTCATCCATCGATGGGTCCCAGCTTCGATAGATCGCGATGCGCCGCTTCGTGCTCCCGCTCAAACCCGGAACTTCGAGCTTCGGAGGCTCGACCGGGCCGATGGGATCCGTCATCGTCACCGGAAACGAGTCGACCGCGAGCGCGCCCACGCCCATGAGCAGTGGTAACGTCTGCGCCGTCACATCGTAGGGCGCCTTGGGCGGTCCGCCCGGATACTCGTGCAAGTCCGGATAGTGCTGATTCTCGAGCAGCGCCTTCGCGAACGCGCCGTAGGGCTGATCGAGCAGAACCACGTAGGTTCCGGCAGAGAAGCGAACGCGGTTCGCGACGAAGTTCGCGGTGGCGCGCCGAATCTCCACCTGTCCGCGCTGCAGGATGCGCAGCACGGTGCGGAGCGAGGCCTGATCCGGTTGCTGCATCGGCATGAGATACGCCGCCGGCCATTTCTCGCGGCCCGCGGCGCGCTGCCCCTGCACCGCGCGCTCGCTCACCCGGGAGAAGTTCTCGAGCCACGTGCGGCGCATGGGCGCCGCCGCCTGCAGCAGCGCCCACGACGCGCTCACCTGATAGTCGACGATGTTGCCGATCGTCCACGTGCCGCCCTGCCACGGCACCAGGAAGTTCCACGACGACACCCTGGAGTCGTAGCCCCGGCCCGGGCGCAGTGAATCGAACGCGATCGTGAATGGCGATGCGATGTTCGCGCTCGCCGTTTCCGTGAGGATGCGCGCACCGCCGTGATAGTGCTGGTACGCCCGGCTCGGCGTCCACGCATCGTACGTCGAGTTGTTCGTGATGCCCGTCTTCCCCTGCGCCACGAGCCGCCATGTCATGTCCAGGCCGAGCGCGTTCACGCCGGAGATGATGATCGGGTCCACGTTCGGCTCGATCGGATCCATGTACGGTGGAATGAAGAGTCGAGCCTCGTCGCTGCCCTGCTGGTGGATGTCGTTCACGATCTGCGGGTGCCAGAGGTTGTGGAGCGAGTCCACAGTCATCTGCGTCTCCACCTGCGTGAACGCGTACCAGTCGCGGTTGTTGTCGTGTCCCGTGTAGTGATGATAGAGCACGGGCACGTCCGTGCCCTCCGCGGGCGTGCCGAGCGTGCTGCGATACCAATCGCCTACGATGTCGACGCCGTCCGGATTGAGCGACGGCACCATCAGCACTATCGTCTGCGCACGAATCGCGCGCGTCTCGGCATCCTCGCCGCTCACGAGCTTGTGCGCGAGCACGAGGGGCGTGAGAATGCCGCCCACCTCGTCGGAGTGGATGCTCGAGGTGATGAGCACGATCAACTTTCCATTCGCGATCAGCGAGTCGCGCTCTCCCGGGCGACGCACGCGCGGATCGGCGAGCCGGCGCTGAATCTCGCGGTACATGGGCAGGTTCGCGATGTTGGCCGAGTCCGAGATGATCGCGGCGATGAAGGGACGGCCGAGCGTGGTCTTGCCCAGCGTGTGCAGCTGGATGCGAGGGCTCGACTTCGAGAGCGCGGTGAAGTACGCGACCACCTGCGACCACGCGGGCAGCTTGCGATCGGTGCCGGGAACGAATCCGATCACCGATGCCGGCGTGGGAATCCGCGAGGGCGCCTGCGCGCCGAGCAGCGATGGAGCACCGAGTGCCGCAGCGACCGCGATGCGTCGGAGCCATCGCGCATGCGCAGCGCGCGCGAGTCTAGGCGTCGATCTTTCGGAGCTCGTCGGCCGCTTCGAGCACGTGGCCGATCTCGCGCGAGAGCGCGCGCGCCTCGACGGTCGCGCTGTTGACGTCGCCGATGGCCGACTGCACACCGGATGAGCGAAGCTTGAGAAGGTCATACTTCAAATTCTGCAGCGCGAGACCGGCGCTGTCGAGTTGTCCGGTGAGACGCGCGCGCCGCGTTCCAAGCTCCGTCATCGAGATGAGCTGGCGCTTGAGCAGCGAGAGCCGTCGCTCGCGATCCGCGGCTTCGGCGGGCTCGCGCTCCACGCTCGCAATGCGCATCTCGAGCTCCGACACGAGCGACGGCGAGCAATCGGCATCCAGATGATGGAGGGTCTGCGCCAGCGACGCCACGCGATCGACCAGCGCCGTAACCGTGGGCACGACATCCGGGAGCATGTCGCGATCACTCTTTCCGAGCGACGCCACGGTCGCGAGAATCGTCGTGCGATCGGCGACCGCGCGCCGCACGTTGGCACCGTACGGACCGGCGAGCACCTCGCGCGGAGCCAGCTTCGCCGCCTCGTCTTCGATCACCGGCGCCGGCAGCGCGCGTGCGTGCGCGTCTCCGCCGGCTGCACCGAGCGATGCGAGATCGGGAGCCGATGGCCGGGAGAGGATCTGCCCCAGTGTGACGCCCTCGGACCAGAGTCCTCCCCATTCCTTCACGATGCCCACGATCATGAAGATCGTTGGGAACAGGAACCACGGAAATCGTGGATCGGTGAGCATGTTGATCCCGCCGAGCATCGCGATCACCGAGACGTTGCCAACAAGGTGCTTCCGAAAATGCACGATGCGCTCGCCGATGGTCTTCAGCGGGCGGCCATCGATGCCGAACTTCATCTGGTCGCGATAGTTTCGCCGCCATTCTTTCCACTCGCGGCGAGACATCGGATGCACGGGTTCGCCATCGGGGCCTATTGGAAACGCGGCCGGGTGCGCCCACGGATACTTGTTGCTCGCGGCGAGCGATTGCGGCAACGACAGGGGCGGCAGCGAGAGCCCGGGAAGTCCCGGCGTCGCCGGAGGTCGGGCGTTCGGGGGCTGCGATTGCGACTGCTGCGCAGTTCCGGGCGCCTGCGCGCGCGAGGGCGCGGAGGCCGGCGCGCGCCACCCCGGGGATGCGAGCGCGGCCGCCATCTCGGCCGCGCTCGAGAACCGATCCTCCGGCTTCTTTTCGAGCGCGTGCTCGATCACCGCTGCGATGTCCGGGGGCGCGTCCGGGCGCACGTCGCGCACCAGACGCAGACGCTCCGTGAGATGCTTCATCATCATCGACGGAGTGTTCGATGCCTTGAACGGAAGCTCGCCGGTGAGCATCAGATAGCCGACCACGCCGAGCGAGTACACATCGCTCCGGCCATCCGCTTCGCGCTCGCCGAGCGCCTGCTCCGGCGACATGTATGCCGGCGTGCCGATCGCCACACCGGTGACCGTGAGCTTCGCATCACCCTCGGCGGCGCGCGCGATGCCGAAGTCCGTCACCATCGCGCGGCCGCTCTCGCGCTCGATCAGAATGTTCTCGGGTTTGATGTCGCGATGGACGACCCCTCGCGCGTGGGCGTACGCGAGCGCGCCCGCGACCTCTCGCAGGAGCCGCCGCACCTCGTCGTTCGTCAAGCGTGGCGCGCGCAGGAGCCGTGCGGCGAGCGTCTCGCCATCGACGAACGCCATGACGAGGTACACGATGCCGTTCTTCTCGTCCACAGAGTAGATCGGCACGATGTTCTGGAAGTTGAGCTTTGCCGAGGTCTCCGCCTCGCGCAGAAAGCGGCGCCTCACTTCCTCGCGAAAGGCCAGCTCGGGCGGAAGCACCTTGAGCGCGACGGGACGTTTGAGCCGACGATCGATGGCGCGATAGACGAGCGCCATGCCGCCGCGGCCCAGCTCGCCCTGAACATCGTAGAGATCGCCGACCGCTACGACGACGCGGTCGTGCATCACGTCGGTCATGGGGCGCCGCGGGCGCCGCTCGAACCGCGCGCGGACTCCGCGCCGTAGACCGCAGCGTCAACCTCGTCGGCGAGCGATCGCGCGCGCTCGGTGAGCTGGGTGATGTGGTTTCCGGCGTTCGCGACGGATCCCGCGCGCAGTCGCAGGATGTCGAGCCGCATGTTCTGCAGTGCGAGCACGCAGCTGTCGAGCTTCGCGCGCGCCTCGTCGTGGCGGCGCGCGACATCCGCGACGCCACGGCGTTGGCGCTTGAGCAGTGCGAGCCGGCGGACTCGATCTTCGCTCGCGCGCACGTCGAGCGGATTCGCCTGCGCTTCGAGCTCCGAGATCTGGGCCTCGATTGCCGCGAGCGCGTCCGGCGCGCTCGACTTCTCGTCGGCCGCGGCGCCCTGGGCGAGCAGCTGGATGCGCTGAAACAGCGCCTCGGTCGCGGGGATCACGCCCTCGACGATCGACTGATCGTTGGCCGGCAGCGCGTTCACCAACCGGAGAATCTCGTTGCGATCCTGCTCGGCGCGCTGCACGGTGCCGCGGTACGGGCCCATGTCGGCGCGACTCGCGTCGAACCCGGCGCCCTGCTGCTGCAGCGTGCTTCCAGGCATCGGCGGCATGGGCGGAAGCGCCATGCGGGGAGGGCGCGGAAGTTTGCGACGCTCTTTGTCGAACAGCCCGCGCGCCTCCTCGATCGTCTCGCCGGCGACGTCCACGAGTCTCCGGTCCCGCGGCTGACGAAAGACATCGCGCCAATCGTAGCCCGCGTTCCACAGCTTCGAGTACTTGAACGCCATGATCATCGACCAGAACACCGTGATGACGTAGTAATCGGCGTGGCCGAAGATCGAGGCCATGACGATGACCGCGTTGACGAACGCGAAGGTGCCGAAGCTGCCGCGGAACTTACGCACCTCCGGTGCCATCCAGCGCGCGATCTCCTCGCTCGTCGCCTGATAGTGCGTCATGCCGGTGCGCTGCGCCGGCAGCGGCGACGAAGGTGCGGTGTCGAATGGCCGCTGCCAGTCCTGCGCCGATGTGCGCTGCGGGAGCGGACCTTCCGTGGGAGCCGGAAGGGCGCTCGTATCACCCGACAAGGCGCGCGCGAGCGCGGCCGCATTCGGAACGCGATTCTCGGGCTCCTTCTCGAGCAGCGACATCACGCTCGCGGCCAGATCCGCGGGGCAGTCCGTGCGCAGCTGCGCCACGGGGGTTGGACGCTCGGTGATGTGCTTCATCAGCATCGATGCGGTGCTCGACGCCTGGAACGGCAGCCGCCCCGTGAGCATTTGGTAGGCGACGACGCCCAGTGCGTAGAGATCGGTGCGTCCATCGATCTCCCGATCGCCCGCGGCCTGCTCCGGCGACATGTACGCGGGCGTGCCGATCGCGACGCCAGTGGCGGTGAGCCGGGAGTCCGCGCCCTCCTGGATGGCGCGCGCGATTCCGAAGTCCGTGACCATCGCGCGACCACTCTCCTTGTCGAGGAGAATGTTGTCGGGCTTGATGTCGCGGTGGATCACGCCGCGCTGATGTGCGTACGCGAGCGCGTCGGCCACCTCGCGCAGTGCGCGTCGCACCTGGTCGACCGGCAGCTGGCCATCTTCGTACATCTTGCGCGCGAGCGTGGGCCCTTCGACGAGCGCCATGACGAAGTACACGAGACCATCGCGCTCATCGACGCTGTAGATCGGCACGATGTTCGGATGGCTCAGCTGCGCCGCCGTCTCCGCCTCGCGAAGGAATCGCGTCTTGATCTCGCTGCGGAATGCCAGCTCGGGCGGCAACAGCTTGATCGCGACGAGGCGTTTGAGCCGGCGATCCTTCGCGCGATACACTATGCCCATGCCGCCGCGCCCGAGCTCACTGTCGAGCTCATAATTCGCGGCCAGCGCGCGCTCTGCTACAGCACGAATCTCCGCATCCGCAGGCACGGCGGTGGGATCAGGCACTCGAGAACCCCTGGGGGGAACAAGAAGCCCTCGGGGACACGGCCCTCCGGGAGGAATAGAGTCTGCTTAGTGTACCATTAGCTGCGCAATCTGAAAAGCCGATCGGCCTCGCTGGCAGTGGCCATACGTCAAAGCGACGGGTAGAAGTTGCAGCTTCTGCCTTCATGGCCTGTTTGGTGCTGCACCCGCCCTCGCGGAACGACTTCCCACGTCAGCATCTTGGTCTGATGATCGGAGGCCCAGTTCCGGCTTCGGATCATGTCTTACATCAAGGTCGATACAATGGCGCAACGTCAAACACTGCCAGTACTTCCGCTTCGCGGAACGGTCATATTCCCCGGGCTCACCGCACCGATTGCCGCGGGACGTCCGGGAACGCTCCGCGCGATCGAAGCGGCGCTCAAGGGAGACCGCCTCGTCTTCGCGGTCGCGCAGCGCGACAACGCGGACGAGCCTACTCCGGAAAATCTCTACTCCATGGGAGTGATCGCGCGCATCGGTCAGGTGCAGCGCGGGCTCGGTGGCGTGCAGCTGTTGCTTCAGGGCGAGCAGCGCGCGACCGCACTTCAATACTCGATGATCGACAACTACCTCGCCGCAGTCGCGGTGCAGGTCGATGACATGAACGTGCTCGACGAGCACGACAGTGCATTCGAGGCGCTTCACAAGGAGATTCGCGAGCGCGCAGCCGAGCTGGGCGAGAAGCGCGGACTTCCCGAGGAAGTGGTCCATCAGGTGCTCGATTCCGTCACCGATCCGGGCAAGTTCGCGGATCTCGTCGCCGGCTACATCGAGCTGTCCGTCGCCGAAAAGCAGGGGCTGCTCGAGACGCTGAGCGTCGAGGAGCGGCTGCGGCGCGTGCTCGTGCACGTGCAGCGCCAGATCGGATTGCTCGAGGCACAGGAAGAGATCAAGTCGCAGGTGCAGGAGGAGCTCGGAACTCGCCAGCGCGAGATGTATCTCCGCGAGCAGATGAAGGCGATTCAGAAGGAGCTCGGCGACGACGACCAGAGCCGGGAGATCGAGGAGCTTCGCGAGACGCTGACGAAGCTCGACTTGCCGAAGTCCGCGCGGCAGGAAGTCGAGCGCGAGCTCGGCCGACTGGAGCGCTCGGGCCGCGAGTCCATGGAAGCGCAGGTGATCCGCACGTATCTCGAGTGGGTCGCGGAGCTGCCGTGGAACACGCGCTCCGACGACAATCTCGATCTGCGACATGCGGCCGAGGTGCTCGACGAAGACCACTACGGACTCCCGGACGTGAAGGACCGCGTGCTCGAATTCCTCGCCGTCCGCCAGCTGCGTGCGCAGGAGCTGTCGAGCGAGACCGAGCGCACGGGTGAGTTCCCCGCGTCGAAGCTCAAGGCGGAGCTCAACGAAATTCCAGACACGGTGATCCCTAAGGAGATTCCCGTCGAAGGTGATGACCGCACGATCACCGATGCGAAGGAAGTGAAGGCCCGCGCGATGGCGAAGGGCCCGATTCTCCTCTTCGTCGGACCGCCCGGAGTGGGCAAGACGTCGATTGCAAAGTCGATCGCGCGCGCGCTCGGACGCGAGTACATCCGCGCAGCTCTGGGCGGTGCACGCGATGAGGCGGACATCCGCGGCCACCGGCGCACGTACGTCGGCGCGATGCCCGGTCGCATCATTCAGGGCATGAAGCAGGCGGGCACGAAGAACCCCGTCTTCCTGCTCGACGAGGTGGACAAGCTGGGCGTCTCGTATCAGGGCGATCCATCGAGCGCGCTGCTCGAGGTGCTCGATCCTGCGCAGAACGACAGCTTCACCGATCACTATCTGAACGTTCCGTTCGATCTGAGCGAAGTGCTCTTCATCGCGACGGCGAACTTCATTCAGAACATTCCGGCGCCTCTGCTGGATCGAATGGAGGTCGTGGACTTCTCGGGGTACACCGAGCGCGAGAAGGCCGAGATCGCGAAGACCTATCTGGTGCCGCGGCAGCTCGAGGAAGCGGGGCTCAAGGACAAGGGCGTCAGCTTCACTGATGATGCGGTGATGTCGATCGTGACGCGGTACACCCGCGAGAGCGGTGTGCGTCAGCTCGAGCGTCAGGTGGGAGCCGTCGCGCGGAAGGTCGCGCGCAAGATCGCGGCGAAGGAGATCGAATCGCTCACGATCACGCCCGACGATGTGCGCGAGCTGCTCGGACGTCCGAAGGTGCATCCCGAGCACGCGGCGGAGATGAACGAGGTCGGCGTGGCGACTGGCATGTACTACACCCCGATGGGCGGCGACATCATGTTCGTGGAAGCGGCGATCCGCCGGCTCTACGGGCCGCCGACGTCGCCGGACGCGGAGGTGCAGGTGACCGGTTGGGGGAACGTGTCGCTCATTCTCACCGGCCAGCTCGGCGATGTGATGAAGGAGTCTGCGCGCGCGGCCCTCACGTATGCGGCAACGCATGCGTCGCAGCTCAGCATTCCGGCCGACAGGCTGGGATCGATCGAGGTGCACATCCACGTTCCCGCGGGAGCGATCCCGAAGGATGGTCCGTCGGCCGGTGTCACGATCTCGACGGCGCTCGTATCGGCAATGTCCGGACGGCGCGTTCGGAAGGACGTGGCGATGACCGGTGAGGCGACGCTGCGCGGCAGGGTGCTGCCGATCGGCGGGCTCAAGGAGAAGGTGCTCGGCGCACACCGTGCCGGAATCACGACCATCATCCTGCCGAAGGACAACGAGGCGGACATGGAAGACATTCCGGACGAGGTGCGCAACAGCCTCACCTTCCATCCGGTGAGCACGCTCGACGAGGTGTTCGCCATCGCGCTGGAGCCGGACGCGGGCAAGTCCGCGCCGGCGCGGCCCACGCTGATGGAGGAGGCGGAAGACCACGCGGAGGTTCACGCCACCGTGTAGCTCGGCTGCGTAAGTGCACGAACGAGAAGCGCCGCGGCGGTCTGCCGCGGCGCTTTCTTCTTCCGGCCGCTCGAATCACGCATCCTCCGGAATTGCGCCGCACACGATCGTGAGCGATTCATTACAGATCATGCCCGACCGCCGATACAACGACGAAGAGATCGCCGAGATCTTTCAGAGAGCGACCGAGGGGCCGCAGAGTGCGTCCCTGCAACGTGCCGGTGACGACGGGATGACGCTGGCGGAGTTGCAGGACATCGGCCGCGAGGCCGGCATGTCGCCCGAAGCGGTCGAGCTCGCGGCGCGGTCACTCGATGCCCGCCCGAGCGCCGCCGTGCGCAGTCTGCTCGGCCTGCCGATTGGGGTCCAGCGGTCGATCGTCCTGGATCGACGGCTGACGGAAGCGGAATGGGAGCAGCTCGTCGTCGAGCTGCGTGATGTGTTCGGCGCGCGCGGCGTGGTGAGCTCGAGTGGATCGTTTCGTCAATGGACGAACGGAAATCTCCAGGCGCTTCTGGAGCCGACCCCTACCGGGCATCGACTGCGCATCTCCACCATCAAGAGCAGCGCACGCCCCTCGCTGGCGGCTGGCGCCGCGATGCTGGGCGTCGGCGTCGCGATGACGGTGTCCGCGGCGATCGCCGGGCAGCTTGCGCAGGTATTCCCAGAGCTGGCGATGATGGGGATCCTCGGAACCGGCCTGGTAGGGAGCACCGTGCTTCGCCTGCCTGCGTGGGCGCGACTGCGCGCGCGTCAAATGGAGTCGATCACGACCCGACTGGCATTGGAGACGAAGACCGACGATTCGAAGCCGCTGCCGCCGAGCGCTAAAACGTGATCGGACCGTTCGCGAACAGCGCCCAGGGATCGCCCGGCTGCGTGCCGTCGAGGAAGTACTCCGTGTAGCGCCGGTCGGGAGGCGTCGTGCTGTCCGCCGGCGCCAGCTTGTCGCGATCGAAGTCCATCGCCACGATTCCCGCAGGCAGATTCCATTCGCCCGAGCTCCGCTCGGCATAGTAGCGCCCGATCATGTCACCCCAGATTGG
>DATGDQ010000439.1:0-3317 GCA_035310785.1 Gemmatimonadaceae bacterium
GGCGGCGTCGCGGGCGATGAGGATGCCATCGTGACGGCAGGTGCCGCCTCGACGCGGCGCGACGCCGGCGGCACCTCAGTGGGCGGCGAGGACGGTTCGGACGGCGTCACCGCCTCGGCGGGCGCCTTCTTGAGCAAGGCCTCGATGTTCTCATCCGCCGCTCCGATCACCGCCAGCAACTCGCCGACGGGACGCGTGTCGCCCTCGGCCGCGAGCCGCGCGCGCAGCACTCCGTCTCCGCGCGCCGTCAGCTCCATCACTGCCTTGTCGGTCTCCACCTCGGCCAGAACATCGCCTTTCGCGACCTGGTCACCCTCGTTCTTCAGCCACTTGACGAGGCGTCCTTCCTCCATGGTGGGAGAGAGCGCCTCCATCGTCACCTTCGTCGCCATCACATCCTCCGAGTCGATCTCACGCGGCTAGTCGAGATAGAGCACTTGCCGCACTGCGGCAACGGTCTTCTGCGCATCCGGCTTGGCCGCACGCTCCAGATTCTTCGCGTACGGCATGGGCGCATCGGCCTGATGCACGCGCAGCACTGGCGCATCGAGATCGTCAAAGCAGTCGCGCTGGATGTAGTCCGCGACCTGCGCACCGATGCCGCACATCTCCCATCCCTCCTCTACTACCACCGCGCGATTCGTCTTCCGCACACTCGCGCACACCGATTCACTGTCGAGCGGACGCAGCGTGAGCAGATCGATGACCTCGGCGCGCACGCCCTCCTTGGCCAGCAGGTCTGCAGCCTGATTCGCGACGTTGATCATCTTGCCATACGAGATGATGGACACGTGATCGCCCTCTCGCTTCACCTGCGCCTTGCCGAGCGGGATCGTGTACTCGCCATCCGGCACCTCGCCCTTCGCGTTGTAGAGCATCTCGCCCTCGAGCACCAGCACCGGGTTGTCATCCCGGATCGCGCTCTTGAGCAGCCCTTTCGCGTCGTACGCCGTTCCGGGCGCGACGACCTTGAGGCCGGGAATGTGCGAAAGCCACGATTCCCACGCCTGCGAGTGTTGTGCGGAGAGCTGCAGCGCGGCGCCGTTCGGACCGCGAAATACCATGGGGATGTTGTACTGCCCACCCGACATCGAGAGCATCTTTGCCGCGGCGTTCACCACCTGGTCGAGCGCGAGCAGAGCGAAGTTCCAGGTCATGAACTCGATCACCGGGCGCAACCCCACCATCGCGGCGCCCACGCCGACGCCTGCGAATCCGAGCTCCGTGATCGGCGTGTCGACCACTCGCATCTCGCCGAACTCCTGCAGCAATCCCTTCGACACCTTGTAGGCGCCCTGATAGATCCCGACCTCCTCGCCCATGATGAACACGCGGTCGTCGCGCTGCATCTCCTCGCGGAGCGCCTGATTCAGTGCGTCGCGATACGTGATGACCGGCATCTCAGCGCTCCCCCGCCGCGGGGTCGCTCGTGGTGTCGACGTAGACGTCTTCCGTCAGCGCCTCCAGCGGCGGCTCCGGACTCTCGTCGGCGAAGTTCCAGGCGTCCTCGACGATCGCGCGCACCTCGGCATCGATCGCAGACATCTTCTCGTCGGACCATTCGCCGCGCTGCTCCATCTGCGCGCGCAACACCGTGATCGGATCACGCTTCATGTACTCGTCGAGCTCCTCCTTGCTTCGATATGTGCCGCTCACCGCGTCGGACATCGAGTGGCCCATGAAGCGATAGGTGCGAACCTCGATCAGCGTGGGCGTGTTCTCTCCGCGCGCGCGCGCGATCGCGCGCAGGGTGGCCTCGCGCACGGCGATCACATCCTGTCCGTCCACCACCTCGTTCGGCATGTCGTACGAGCACGCACGCTCCGCGATGTCGTTCACCGACGACGCGCGCTCGAGCGCCGTCCCCATGCCGTAGCGATTGTTCTCGACGAGATAGATCACCGGCAGCTGCCAGAGCGCGGCCATGTTGAGCGCCTCGTGAAATGCGCCGTTGTTCACGGCCGCCTCGCCAAAGAAGCAGAGGCACACCTGGTCCCCGCCGCGATACTTGATCGCGAAGCCCACGCCCGTGGCGATCGGAATGTGTGCCGCGACGATGCCGTGTCCGCCGAGGAAATTCGTGTTGCGGTCGAAGAGGTGCATCGAGCCGCCTTTCCCCTTCGAAACGCCGTCGATGCGTCCGAACAGCTCGGCCATGATCGCCCGCGGCGAGATTCCACGCGCGAGCGCCTGTCCGTGATCGCGATAGCTGGTGATGACGTAGTCATCGGGGCGCAGCACCGAGATCGCTCCGGCACCCACCGCTTCCTGTCCGATGTAGAGGTGGCAGAACCCGCCGATCTTTCCCAGCGCGTACGCCTCGGCCGTTCGCTCCTCGAATCGTCGCATGAGCAGCATCTCCCGCAGGAGCGAGAGTCGCAGCGCTGGATCGTCTGAGCCTTCCGGCTTGTTCCTGGACATCGGTGTCTCGGAGGGGGCTGGAGCGGGGGCGGGCGCGGATGCGCGGGGACGTGCCATCAAATGCCCGCCGCCTGGACTTGCTCCCAGGCATGATAGCTCGAGCGCACGAGGGGACCCGACTCGACGTGCCGATAACCCATCTCACGACCGGCATCGCGGAGCCGTGCGAACTCCTCGGGGGTGTAGTACCGGTCGAGCGGGTGGTGATTCGCCGAGGGGCGCAGATACTGTCCGAGCGTGAGGATGTCGACGTCGACGCCGCGAAGCTCGCGCATGGTTTGTAGCACCTCGGGGATGGTCTCGCCCATGCCGAGGATGAGGCCCGTCTTGGTCGGAATGTGCGGCGCGATGCGCTTCGATATGCGAAAGATCTCGAGCACGCGCTCGTAGCGACCGCCGGGACGGCAACGCTTGAAGAGGCGCGGCACGGTTTCGGTGTTGTGGTTGTAGATCTCCGGCTCGGCCTCGAGAACCGTGCGAATCGACTGCTCGCGTCCCTGAAAGTCGGGAACGAGCACCTCGACTGAGCAATCCGGGAGCTGCGCGTGGATCTGGCGGATGGTTTCGGCGAAGATGTACGCGCCGAAGTCTGGGAGATCGTCGCGATCGACCGACGTTATCACTGCGTGGTGCAGCCCGAGCTCGGCGATGGCCGCGGCGACGCGGGCGGGCTCCTCGACGTCGTACGAGGGCGGCCGTCCGTGCGCGACGGCGCAATACGCGCAGTTACGCGTGCAGACGTCGCCTAGGATCATGAATGTGGCGGTGCCGTGCTCCCAGCATTCGCCGATGTTGGGGCAATGGGCCTCTGCGCAGACGGAATGCAGCTGAAGGTCCTGCATGAGCTGCTGCATGCGGAGATAGTTAGGGCCGCCGGGGGCCCGAACCTTCAGCCA
>DATGDQ010000440.1:0-20862 GCA_035310785.1 Gemmatimonadaceae bacterium
CGTCGGTGAGGAGCGTGAGCGGCGCCCGTTCGCGCGAGCTCGCGCGCGGCGGCGCGTGCGCCGCATCCGCCGACGGCCCGGTCCAATTCCTGGGCGTGAGAGAGGCCGCGGTCGCAATGCAGGTGGATCTCGACGCCTGCGATGCGGCCGACGCGAGGGGAAGTGCGAGCGCGATCATCGTCATTCCCGCAATTCGTCGGCACTCTGCGCGCACACTCATCGGCGCGTGCTCGCGACTCACGGCTGCGTCGCTCGCTTCACGTTCATCGCATCGAGCGCGGCGCGCAGTCCGCCGGCGAGTGCGCTCGCATCATCGTTCGCCCAGAAGTGCATGAAGAAGAGTCGCGGAGTTTCCTCGAGCATGTGACTATGGAGCGCGCCAACCGAGATCCCGTGACCGGTGAGCGCGCGAATGACGGGACCCACCTCGCTCGCGATCATCACGAAATCGCCCGTGGTTGCCGCCTTCCCGCCGCCGGTGGGCTGGAAGTTGATCGCGGTCGCCACGCCCATCGACGGCGGAATCTCGATGCCGTGCTCCATGATGTGATCGGCGCGCGGCACGCTCTCCTGATAGACGCCTCCGCTCACCTTCCCAGCCACACCGAGGGTCTTCGCGATCATCGCGGTGTCGAGATCGATCGGTGACACTCCAGTCGAGGGCGCCGCATCCATGGGTGTCTTCGTGAGGGCGAGCGCATCGCGTATCGCGGCCGCGAGCTTCGCCGCGTCGCCCCGCCCGTGTACGTGCATGTACATCACGCGCGGCGACTCCATCATAAGGTGATTGTGGAGCGCGGTCGGCTCCACGCCCCCGCTCTCGAGCTTTTTCATCACCGGCGCGACCTCCTGCTCGGCCAGCACGAGATCGCCCATCATCAATGCGCCATCGCCGGTGTGCTCGAATGCCACCCACGAGCCCAGGGCAAGCGCGGGCCTGACCTGCACGCCGGCGACGCTCACCGACATGTCGGTTCGCGGAAAGGAGAACTTGATCACGCCGCCGGGGTTGGGAGCTCCCTTGCGGCCGAGCGCCTGTTCGACGACGCTCCAGTCGCCGGACGGCGACGGTGCGGCCTGCGCCGCCAGTCGGGCACTCACGAGAATCGAGACGGACACGAAGACGGACGGAAGGATGTGCGAGCGCATCAGGAATGCTCCATTCTGAACGATGACGACGAGGGCGACCTAGCTCGCGATCGATCCTCGTTGCGGATTCCAGCTATGCGTTTCGCCGCGCACGTGGCGGCTCCACGCGTACAGCGCGTCGTAGACGACGAACCCGTGCCCGAGCTGCTCGTGATCGTCGCGATAGTTGTGCGAGAGCCCGAGTGAGATCGCGAGCAGTCCCGCGGCCTGCGGCGCAAGATCCAGGCGTGCGGTGTCCGCTCCGCGCACGATCAGCGCCAGCTCCTGGAGGGCGGGGTCGTCGAGGCCGTACTTCGCGAGCAGCGCATCGAAGCTGCAGAGCGGCCCGACGTGCGAGAGCTCGACCCCTTCGACGTCGAACGGCACGGCACCCGTTTCCGCGGCGCGCTTCACCACATCGCCCGGCGGCACGAACAGAAACTCGGCGTCGCGGTCGATGAAGCGCTTGATGAGCCACGGGCAGGCGACGCGGTCGATCTTCGGTCGTTCACGAGTGATCCATTGCATGGTCCTCTTCTCCCTGCTCCGATTCGGGTTCAGCGTTGCGGAGCCGCTGAGGCGTCAATATCTTCAGTTGCTATATGGATGATTCAGTTGCGATATTCTCGCAAGAGGTTCCGGATCGCGACGGCCAGCGCAGAGCCCGCTGGCTCCTGCTCGTCCACCAGATCCCGCCCAAGCCCGACTACTTCCGCGTGAAGGTGAGGCGGCGTCTCTCGCGCCTCGGCGCCATCCCCCTCAAGAGCACCGTGTACGTGCTGCCCTGGTCGCACCAGGCGGTGGAGGATTTTCAGTGGCTGCGGCGGGAGATCATCGACGAGGGAGGCGAGGCCATTCTCTGCGAGGCGCAGCTCATTGAGGGGATCACGGACGCCGAGCTCGAGGAGCAGTTCAGGAAGTCTCGCGAGGCCGACTACAACGCCATCGCAGCTGACGCGGCCGCCGAGCTCGAACGCTTCAGGCGGCGGAAGCCGAACGAGGACGAGCGTGCGGAGATCGAGGCGGCCGTGGCGCGGCTGCGACGCCGGCTGCGCGAGGCGGCCAATCTCGACTTCTTCGAATCGGCCGGCGGCGCGGCGGCGGAGCGTGCGATCGCGCTGCTCGCGGATCGCGCGAGCCACGATACGGGCGCGCGAGGAGCGAAGCGCGGCCGCACACCGGCTCCCAACGGCGCCGTGTGGGTCACTCGCCGCGACGTGTTCGTCGACCGCATCGCGAGCGCGTGGCTGATTCGTACATTCATCGATCCCTTCGCCGAGTTCGCGTTCGTGTCCGGAACTGCCTACAGCCCCGCTCCCGGGGAGATCCGCTTCGACATGTTCGAGGCGGAATACACGCACGTCGGCGACCGCTGTACCTTCGAGGTGCTGCTCGAGCGATTCGGACTGGATGGTGATGCCGCGCTGCGTGCGATCGCCGAGATCGTGCACGACATCGATGTGAAGGACGGAAAGTTCGCGAGGCCCGAGGCATCGGGCATCGAGCAGCTGCTCACTGGAATCGTGCGCGGCACGCCAACGGACGACGCTCGGCTCGTTGCTGGCAGCGCGGTGTTCGCATCGCTCTACGAGTCGTTCCGCGGGGAGAATCCTGCGGCACGCGAATCCGGAGCGAAGCGCGACTCGGCGAGCGCGCGTACGGTGCCCAACGTTCGCAAACGCTAGTGCCACTCGGCCACAAACGAATCCACGCGTGACGCCGGCTCGCTCGCTCGCTCCGATTGCGATCGTGATCGTTCTCGTCTCGAGCGCGACGGCTGCGAGAGCGCAGGGCGATTCGGTCGGGACGTGCCGTCATGCGGCGACCAGGTGCGCGCACATGATGCGCGGCTCGGATGCGGTATCCGTCACCGCATCGCCGACTCCGATTCCGCTCGACGCCACACTTGCTGACACGATCTGGTCGTCGGCGGACTCGATCACCGACTTTCGCCAGCGCGAGCCGGCGGAGGGTGCGCGCGCCACGGAGCGGACGGTGGTCAAGGTGGCGCGCGATGCGGACGCGCTCTACGTGGCCGTGCGCGCGTACGGCGATGCGCGATCCATGCTCCACGCGCGACAGCTCCGGCGTGATGCAGACCTTTCCTCTGACGACAACATCACGATACTGATCGACAGCTTCCACGATCGGCGAAGCGCGTTCGAGTTCCGCACCAACCCGCTCGGCGCGATGTGGGATGCGCAGCTCTCCGGGTGGGACACGGAGAACGCCGACTGGGACGGAATATGGGATGTGCGCGTACGGCGGGACGCGAACGCGTGGACGGCGCTCTTCCGCATTCCTTTTCGTACGCTTCGATTTCACTCGGGATCGGGATCGTCGTTCGGCTTCAACGTGCGACGCTTCGTGCGGCGAACGAACGAGGAGGACCTGTGGCGCTCCTATGGACGCACGCAGGGACTCACGCACCTTCAGTTCGCGGGAGAGCTCACCGGCTTCGGCCAGCTCGACCGCCATCGTGACATCGATCTTCGCCCGTATGTGCTTGGCCGAGTCGATCAGAACAGCCACGACAGCGCGGGGAACGAGCTCGCGCGGGGGAGCTGGAACGGGAAGATCGGTGGCGACGCGAAGATCGCGGTGTCGTCCACGCTCACCGCGGACCTGACGGTGAACACGGACTTCGCGCAGGTCGAGGTCGACCAACAGGTGATCAACCTCACGCGCTTTCCGACGTTCTTCCCCGAGAAGCGGGAATTCTTTCTCGAGTCCAGCGGAATCTTCGACTTCGGCACGGAGCAGCACGCGCAGCTCTTCTACTCGCGACGCATCGGGCTCACGGACAGTGGCACGACCGTTCCCATCGATGGAGGCGCGCGACTCTATGGCAGAGCGGGGCCCTGGACGCTCGGGCTGCTCGATGCGCGCACGGGAGGTGTGGACGCAGCCAACGACGCGGTGATCCGCGTGAAGCACGATCTCTTCGAGCGCTCGTACATCGGGGCGATGGCGATGCAGCGCTCCGGGCCCGGCGTGCACGACGTGGAGCGGGCGGGCGGATTCGACATCGACCTGCCGCTCGAGATCCGCGGCCAGAACATCGAGCCCAAGTTCTGGCTCGCCGCCACGCACGTCCCCGATTCGGCCGCCGGCACTCCGGTGGCGTGGCGGATCTCGACGGATTATCCCAACGACCTGTTCGACAACTTCGTCTCCTTCTATCACATAGACGCGGGCTTCACCCCGATGCTCGGATTCGTGCAGCGCACGGGGATCATCGAAACGACCGGCCACGTCGACTACATGCCGCGGCCACACGCGCTCGGAATTCGCCAGCTCGATTTCGAGCTCATACCCACATGGGACATCATCGCGAATCAGCGCGGGTCGCTACTGCACGTTCGCGATTGGCAGACGGCGTCGTTCACCTGGATCCCGTTCGGCGCGACGATCGAGTCGGGGGACAAGTACTGGCTCACCATCCAGCGCCTCATGGACGCGCCGACGGAGACGTTTCCCGTGTTTCGTTCCACGGCGATTCCACCGGGTCGCTACTGGTGGACGCGCGGACAGCTGGAGTACGACATGTCTCCGTCGCGCGCCGTCGCACTCAGCGCGATGTTCGGGTGGGGAGGATTCTACGACGGCCACGATACGCAGGAGAATCTCACCGCCACGTGGCGCGGAGGCGGGCATCTCATTCTCGGTGCGAACTTCAACCGGAGCGAGGTCACGCTTCCGAGCGGGGGTTTCACGGCGATTCAGACCGGCACGCGGATGGAGTATGCGTTCAACACGCGCGTGGATCTCCTCGCCTTCGTGCAGTTCGACAACGAGACCGACCGCGCCGATTTCAATCTTCGTTTCCACTGGATACCGGTGATCGGCGATGATGTGTTCGTCGTGTGGAACTCCGGGTACACCACCGACCCGGCCGCGCGATTCCGGTTTCCGGACAGCCGCTCGCTGAGCCGGCCGTTGAACGGCGCGCTGATCGTGAAGGTCGTGCATCGGCTCGCGCCGTGAAGGCGGCCGTTCCCTCCGCCGTGCGGAGGGAGTAAGGTATGGAGCTTGCCCGAAAGCCAGCGCTCGCGAATGTGTCCGAGCCCTTCAATCTTTTCGAGGATGGATCAATGCGCTCGAAGTCGAACAGCTCTGCTCCCCGCTTTCTGAAAGGAGCGATTGCCGTTGCAGCTGTCGTGTTGCTCGCCGCGTGCGGAAGCGACAGCACGGGTCCGAAGAACGCCAACGTGGCGGGCACGTACAGCCTGAGCACCGTCAACGGCGCGAGCCTGCCGTACACCGTGCCGAACACCGGCGCCAACGTGGAGATCGTGCAGGCGGCGACGATCACGCTCACTGGGGATTCGGCGTACACGGTGAATGCCACGGGTACGGTGAACGGATCGGCCGGGACGCTCCTGACGGATGCCGGCCACTACAGCGTGGCGGGATCTCAGGTGACGTTCACGAGCACCGCGATCCCGGGCGCGCACTACACCGCGGTCGCGTCGGGCACCGGCGCCAGCACCGTCCTGACGGCATCGATCGCCGGAGCGATCGTGAACTCGACAGACCTGTCGTTCACGCTGGTGCTCACCAAGACGAGTTGAGACGGGAGCTGCGCCGCGCGCCGGTTCGCCGGCGCGTGACTCACTCCTCCAGGCGAATCAGCTTGCTCACGCTCAGCCCTTCGGCCTCGCCCTGGAAGTTGAGCACCACGCGATGTCTGAGCACCGAGTCCGCGATCGAGCGCACATCGTCGAGATCGGGAACGCTTCGACCGTCCATCGCTGCCTTGGCCTTGGCGCCGAGCACGAGATACTGGCTCGCGCGCGGGCCGGCGCCCCAGCTCACGTACTTGCGAACGTCGGCCGTCGCCTCGGGCGTGTCGGGCCGAGTGGAGCGCGCGAGCTTCACCGCGTAACGGACGACTGTGGGCGGGGCGGGAAGCCGCCGCACCAGGTGCTGCAGCTTCGCGAGCTGCGCGGCCGAGAGCACGGGAGCGATCGAGAACGAGTCGTCGCCGGTGGTGGTGGAGACGATGCGCTCTTCCTCGTCGAGCGTAGGGTAGCCCACGTGCAGCTCGAACATGAAGCGGTCGAGCTGCGCCTCGGGGAGCGGATACGTTCCCTCCTGCTCGATCGGGTTCTGCGTCGCAAGCACGAAGAACGGTTCGGGGAGCGCGTGCGTCTGCCCCGACGCGGTGACCGCGTGCTCCTGCATGGCCTGCAGCAGTGCAGCCTGCGTCTTCGGCGGCGCGCGATTGATCTCGTCCGCGAGCACGGCGTTGGCGAAGATCGGCCCACGTACGTACTTGAAGCTGCGCTTCCCCGTCGCGTGATCCTCCTCGAGCATCTCCGTGCCCGTGATGTCGCTCGGCATCAGATCCGGCGTGAACTGCACGCGCGAAAAGGTGAGATCGAGCGCCTCGGCAACCGTGCGCACGAGCAGCGTCTTGGCGAGGCCAGGTACGCCCACGAGCAGGGCGTGTCCGCCGCTCAGGAGCGCCGCGACGATGTTGTCGACCACCGCGTGCTGGCCAATGATCCGTCGGCCGATTTGTGCGAGGAGCTGCTTGTGCGCGCTTGCGAGATCGTCGAGCAGCGCGAGGTCGTCGGTTGTGGAAGTCGCGATGGTCATTGCGCTTGCGAACGGGTGGGCGCTCGAGTTCCTGAGCGAAACTAACGGCCGCGGCGCGCGAGGCGAAGGGGACGAGGGAGAGAGACGGCACTTTGGCGGTTGCGCTCGCGAGAGCCACGTGACACCGTTTCGTCAGAAGCGGTGAGAGCCGCGACCCCACCGTGTTCACTCTACGTGCCTCCGGAGACGTGTCATGTCATCCCGTATCAGCTCGCGCCTGGTGTCCTCGATCGTGGCGACGGCGATTCTCGTTGCACCACTCGCATGTGGCTCCAGCGATCTGCTAAACCCCGTCACTCACACGTGGGCCTTGCAGATGATCAAGGGCGTGCCGCTACCCGATACAGTTCCAAACTCTTCGCCGGTCATCGTGATCACTGCGGGCGCGGCAACGACGAGCGGGGATGGCAATTATTCGTTCACATTCACGGGAACGTCAAACGGTGTGGAGGGAGTGGTCGGGTCGGATCAGGGACACTGGTCGATCACCAGCTCGACGTTTCTTTTTCGGAGCTCGAACGGCCTTCCGGATTACATTGGAGCGCTGAACACTGGGTCGATACGCGTCTCACTGCTCGGGCAGATCGTTCACTCGACGGATCAGACGGTGGACATGGTGTTCTCGGAGGTTCAGTAGGCTCGCGTCGCATCGAGGAACGAGACTGGCAGCTCCCGTGTAGGGAGTCAGGCAGGGAAGCACTCCTCACGCACCAATCATGACTCGCGAGGATTCAATGTCGGCTTACGCACGGAGCTCACCTGGCTTCCGCGTCGCGCGAATGCTGCTCGCAATCGCTGCGTGGACATCCATCATGGCGGCCACTGCCTGTGGAAGCGACGCGCCGACGGGCCCCAAGGACGTGCCGGGCACCTACGTGCTCCGCACGGTGGACGGATTGGCGCTGCCGGTGAACGTGCCGAATCCGCGCAATCATCTGATCGTCATCAACTCCGTGACGGCGACGCTCAACGCGAACGAGACGTATGCGGTGGCAGGGACCGGAACCGAAGATGGAAATGCGAGCACGTTGTTCACGGATGCCGGGACGTTTTCGCAGTCGGGACCGACGCTGCACTTCAAGTCCACGACGCTGAACGGCGCTACCTACTCGGGCACGGCGAGAACGGACACGGTGATCGTGACGCTGCCGGGCGGATTCGTGGATTCGGACAACGCGAGCTTCGCGCTGATGTTCGAGAAGAGCAGATAGCTGCTGCGTCGCGCAGCAGGAAGCATAGCGAGCAGCTAGCGAGCTACGGAAGCACGAAGTCCACCCGCTCTTCCACCGGATGATTGCTCGAGCGTAGCTTCGCGAGCGCCGTATACTTGCCGTGAAAACCCGTGGGCTCCCACTCATCGCGGAACGACAAGGTCTCGTTCGCGTCGACATTGCGGTTCTGCAGCGCCTGCGTGAACATCTTCCCCGTGCTGGAGCGCCAGATCTCGCGACCGAGGGTGTCGAGCACGACGAATTCGTGCGTCTGACCATTCGGGAAATTGAGCTCGACGGAGTGCGGGGCGAGATTCGTGATCTGGAGCGCGAACTTCACGTCACCGGATCCCACAGCGACTTTCGCCGACGCTACGAGCGCGGTGTCGGCGCGGGCACGTGATGCGACCGGCTGGTTCGCGTTCGGCACGCTGGCGTGGGCATCTCCGTCTCCGTGTCGCGCATGCGGGCCGCAGGCGAGCGCGATGGCGGCGATGCAGAGAGTCCAGGTGATCGAACGGCGCGTCATGGGACCTGCACAACGAAGAGCGTGGGGGAGAGCGGCGTCACGAGGGTGACGGCTGCCAAGTTATCGCGGTGAAGACGAGGGGTCAACCGTTTGCGCAACCGTAAGTATAGAAGATTGAATGACTTTCATGTGATCCAGGTCGGCTTCGGGGGCCGTTCGGCGCGCTGTCACTTTTGCTTGCGAAAAATTTCACAAGCGGGTAAATTCACGTCGCGAAATGGCTGACGACAATCTTCCCTCGCAGGGCAGCCGCCGAGGCTCGGCAGGGGGAGGGGAAGGTCCGTCGCCCGCATCGTTCGCCGGAGCGGGCGTTCAGTTCGTGATCTCGATCCTCCTCTTCCTCTACGTCGGGAAGTGGCTGGACGGAAAGCTCGGCACGGCGCCCTGGCTCTTGATGATCGGAGTCTTCGTCGGCGCGGGCGCGGGCTTCTACAGCTTCTATCGCCGCATCATGGCGGCGAGCCGCGATCACGGAGACCGATGAAGAAGATCGCGATCTTCGCGCTCGTGTCGCTGCTGGAGATCGTTGTCGTTGGATGGATGCTGGCGTACGCGTTCCAGTCTGTGGCCGAGGTGCACGCGATCGTCGTCAGTGCGATCATCGCATGGGTCGTCCAGCTCGCGTCGTTCACCGTTGCCCGCACCTGGGCGACGACCAACGTGATCGCGGGATGGGGACTGGGAATGCTGATTCGATTTTTCGTGCTCGCGATCTACGCGCTCGTTGGTGTGAAGCTGCTGAGGCTCGCGATCACTCCGGCGCTCGTGAGCCTGGCTGTCTTTTTCTTCATATCCACGTTGGCTGAACCGGTGCTGCTCAAGTCATGAAATTCGGCTCGCTCCTCCTCTCGCTGATGCTGCTCGCGGCGCCGCTGGCCGCGCAGGACTCGACGCGGACGTTCGGCCCGTTGGGCGACCACCTCGCCCAGAGCTCGTCGAAGAAGGTCGACATCATCACGCCGCACATCACGGATTCGCACGAGATCGAGCTGCCGGGCGGCCACGAGTGGCAGCTGCCGCGCTGGACTCCGATCCACGTGGGAGGGCTGACGGTCGACCTGTCCCCGACCAAGCACGTGATCTTCCTCCTGCTCGCCGCGCTGCTCTGCATCGGGATCATGATTCCCGCAGCGGTTTCGAATGAGCGGCAGACCGCGCACAAGGGACACGCGCACGGCTTCGCGGGAGCCATCGAGTCGATCGTGCTGTACATCCGGAACGAGGTGATCCTGCCGAACGTCGGGCACCACGGCAACGCGTACGTTCCCTTCGGGCTCACGCTCTTCTTCTTCATTCTCTTCGCGAACTTGCTCGGGCTGCTGCCCTACGGCTCGACGGCCACGGGGAACATCTCCGTCACCGCGACGCTGGCCATCATCACCTTCATCGTCGTCGAGGTCGCGGGCATGAAGGCGCAGGGGCCGGCGTACATCAAGACGATCGTGTACTGGCCATCGGATCAGCCGCTCCTCATGAAGCTGCCGATGACGCTGATCATGACGCCCGTCGAGATCATCGGAAAGTTCACGAAGCCGTTCGCCCTCGCGATCCGTCTGTTCGCCAACATGACGGCGGGTCACGTCGTTCTGCTCGCGCTCATCAGCCTGATCTTCACGTTCGGAAGCTGGTTCGTGGCGCCCGCGCCGGTGCTCATGGGCGTGGCGATCAGCATGCTCGAAATCTTCGTCGCGTTCCTGCAGGCGTTCATCTTCACGCTGCTCGCCAGCGTGTTCATCGGGTTGATCCGCGCGGGCGCGCACTAGGAAGCCCTCGCGTCGCATTCATTCTCGCGCAGGTTGCTCCACGCGCGGGATTCGTACCCGGTCGAGTGACCGGGGAAGCTCGTTGAGACCCGGGTCTCGCTGACGAGCAGCGCTCGACGCACTGAGCGCGGAGCTGTGAGCATCACGTCAACGGAGCAACATAATGCACGCTATTCTTCCAATGCTTCAGGCTGCAGCGGGCTACACGAAAGAGTACCAGGGCGCGTGGGCGATGCTCGGAGCCGGTATCGGCGCCGGTGTCGCGGTGATCGGCGCCGGTCTCGGCATCGGCCGCATCGGCGGGCAGGCGTCCGAAGCGATGGCTCGTCAGCCGGAGCGCGCGGGCCAGATTCAGACCGCCGGGCTCATTCTCGCGGCGCTCATCGAGGGCGCAGCGCTGTTCGCCATCGTCGTCACGTTCCTGATTCAGAGCAAGTATTAGCAGATCGATCGGCCGCCGTGCCCCGGGGTGCGGCGCGCCACTCGTCACCTTTTCCAGAATTACCATGCGCAAGCTGCTGATCGCCTTCACCGCATCGTTCGTCGCTGCACTGCCGCTCGCGGCACAGGAAGCCGAGGCGCCCAAGGGCGGGCTGCTCACGCCGAGCGCCGGCCTGATGTTCTGGACGCTGGCGATCTTCCTCGTCGTTCTCTTCATTCTCTCGAAGTTCGCGTATCCGAAGATTCTCGAGGCGGTCGAGGCGCGCGACAAGGCGCTCGAGGACGCGCTCGCCGCCGCGAAGCGCGATCGCGAGGAAGCCGCCGCGCTCCTGGCAGAGCATCGCAAGGGAATCGAGGCCGCGCGCGGTGAAGCGCAGAAGATCATCACCGACGCGCGCGCGAGCGGCGAGAAGGTGCGCACGGATGTGATCGAGCAGGCGCACCGCGAGCAGCAGACGATGCTCGATCGCGCGCGCGCCGAGATCCTCGCCGAGCGCGATCGCGCGATGGCGGAGCTGCGCAAGCAGACGGTGGATCTCGCGGTTCGTGCCGCGAGCAAGGTCATCGAGCGCAATCTCGACGTCGAATCGAACCGGGCGGTAGTCGAGAACTTCCTGTCGACGATCGCTCCCGTGAGCTCGAGCCGCTGATGCGCGATCCGACGATCGCGCGCAACTACGCCGAGGCGCTGGTGTCGCTCGCGGAGCGCGCGAACGACCTCGACGGATGGGG
This sequence comes from Gemmatimonadaceae bacterium, assembly GCA_035310785.1. GTDB lineage: Bacteria > Gemmatimonadota > Gemmatimonadetes > Gemmatimonadales > Gemmatimonadaceae > FEN-1250. Next base: position 11,409 of record DATGDQ010000440.1, read on the forward strand.
CGAGACGATCACCGAGGTCGCGGATGCGATCGAGGCCGATCCGCGACTCGCCAATTTTCTCGCGTCGCCGAAGGTGAGTGCCGACGGGAAGATCGAGATCATCACCAAGGCATTCCAGGACAGGCTGCCGCGGCTGTTCGTGCGCTTTCTCGCGGCGGTGATCACGAATCGGCGGCAGCGTCTGATTCCGGAGATCGCGATCGAGTACTCGCTGCTGGTGGACGAGATTCAGGGGCGCGTGCACGCACGCGTGACGGTCGCGAGGGAGCCGGACGAGCGGCTGCGAGCGAGCGTTGAGAAGCAGCTGGGCACGGTCACGGGCAAGCGCGTGGTTCCGCACTTCGTCGTGAAGCCCGAGATTCTGGGCGGCATGATCGCACGCGTTGGCGATACCGTGATGGATGGATCGCTCGCGCGCCGCCTCGAGACCCTGCGCGGCCGCATGCTGGGCCGAACGAGCTGATCTTCAAAGCTCAGGATTTCCATGAATTCACCGCGCGGCGCCCTTTCACGGGCGCCGCGCTCGTGTTTTCATCCTGAGCCATGATCGCGTTTCTTCCGTTGCTGTTCGTACTGCAGCAGGGTGCTCCGCACGTGACCGCTACCGTGTCTCCGCCGGGCGGTGACACCGTGGGATACTGGCAGCAACGCGCGGATTACAGTGTGGCCGCGGTGCTGGACGAGGCGGCGCAGGCGCTCCACGCGAAGGCGACGCTCACGTACGTGAACAATTCGCCGGACACGTTGCACGAGATGCGGCTGGAGCAGCTGCTGAATGCGTTCCGCCCCGGCTCGCGGTGGAGCGCGGCGGACGAGCGCGAGGGGCGTGTTCGATTTCAGCGGTTGAAGGAGCCGAACTTCGCGTACGAGAGGTTCACCGCGAATCCGACGGTGAATGGCGAGCCGGTGACGGTGACGTATCCCTTCGCGCCGGACAGCACGATCGCACGCTTCGATCTGCCGCACCCGCTCGCGCCGGGAGATTCGGTGCTCGTCTATCTCCAGTGGGATGCGCGACCATCGGCAACTGTATACCGTCGACAGGGCAGACGAGGACGCCATTACGACTTCTCTCAATGGTATCCCAAGGTCGCGGTGTACGACCGCGGGGGGTGGGAGGCGCAGCCCTTCATACCGAACGGCGAGATGTACGGCGAGTTCGGCACGTTCGACGTCACGCTCAATCTCGCGGCCGATCAGGTAGTGGGTGCGACCGGGGTGCCGGTGGCGGGCGATCCGGGGTGGGAGAAGGCAAAGACGTGGGGCGAGGTGCATCTCGCGCGCGATGCGTACGGGTCGACGGGCGCCGTCGACACGGCACATCCCGCAGCGGCGAGCGGACGCAAGATCGTGCGCTTCTACGCGCGCATGGTCCACCACTTCGGATGGGCGGCGGATCCCGACTACAAGTACGAGGGATCGCTGTATCGGGGCGCGATCCCCATCCACGTGCTGATCCCATCGCGCGACCTGGCGCGCTTCGGGCACGGCACGTTCGTGAAGTGGAACGAGCACGCGCTCGAATTCCTCGAGAAGATCTACGGGCCGTACGGATATCCGCAGCTCACGGGCTTGATTCGCCTCGATCCGGGCGCGACCGAGTTCCCGATGCTCGCCATGTACGGGAGCAGCACGAGCGAAGGCACCGTCTCGCACGAGGTGGGGCACATCTACAGCTACGGGATGCTCGCGAACAACGAGTGGCGCGAGGGATGGATGGACGAGGGGCTGACGAGCTATCAGAGCGAGTGGCGCCTTCGCATGACGCCTCAGGACTTCGCGGAAGGTGCGCCTCGCCGCGAGACGCCGCCGGCCGAGGGCTACCGCGCGCACGCACACGTGATGGCTCCGTTCGATCGTGCCCGCATGGAGCTCTACGACGCGGATCTGATTGGACGGGCGCAGGCGCTGGAGCCGCCGGGGTACAGGTTCAACGAGTTCGGGATCTATCAGATGGCCGTCTACTCGCGCGCTGATCTCATGTACGGGATGTTGCGCGACATGCTGGGTGACAGCCTGTTCACGGCATTTCTGCACGACTACTACGCGCGGTGGCGCTTCAGGCACGTGGATGAGCTGGCGATGCGCGCGAGCGCGGAGCGCGTGTCGGGCTTGGACCTGGGCTGGTTCTTCGAGCAGTGGGTGCACCACACAGGGCTCGTCGACTATGCGCTCGCGGACGTGAAGACGGCGCGCGAAGACAGCGGGTGGGTCACGCGAGCGCGAGTCGTGCGCAGCGGCGACTACCGTCACGCCATGCCCGTCGGCGCGCGCTCGGCGCGCGGCTGGACGATCGTGCGTGCGGATGCCCGTCGAGACGATCAGTGGGTGGAGATTCGCACGGCGGAGGAGCCGCTGGAGGTGCGCATCGATCCGCTCCACTCGACGGAGGACTGGGATCGTCGCGACGATGTGAAGAACGGGGTGGTCGCGCTCGACGGACGCGCGACGATGTTCGTGCCCGACTGGCCGTTTCTCGCGCAGAACGATCGTGACAGGCAGCTCGTGGCGATCGGCCCGAAGTTCTGGTACACCGGACCGGGAGGATTCACGGGTGCCGTGCGCCTGCGATCGAGCTACGCCCGGGTGGAGGATCTCGCGTGGGACGCGCGCGAGCTGGGCATCGGGATCTCCGCGCACGTGCCGAAGGGAGCGCCCGGGATCGAGCACCTGCACGGGTGGCTCACGTTCGCCAATCCTCGCCTGCCGTTTGTCCGGCGGCCGCTCGTGGGAGTGACCGCGGGAGTCTGGCTGATCGACGGCATCACGAAAGCGGAGATCGCGAAGGCGTGGAATCTCAGTCCGTTCCTCTACTCGAATGGCCCGCAAGTGCATCTGCGGTTGGGGGTCGATGCGACGGGGCCGTACGACTCGCGCTGGCTGGATCTCGCACGGTGGCAACGTGCGAGGGTGTACGATGCGAATGCCCAGCTGACGTGGCGCGCGCGGATGCCGAGTGCATTGCGCGCGCGAGTGCGTGGGTTTGCGGGGATCACGGACGACATCGGTGATGGCACGGCGCGTGCTTTCGAGCGGATCGAGGGCGAGCTGGCGAACGCCGGAACCTTTGGCGCGTCGCGAGGCTGGACGCACAAGCTGCGCTTGTTCGGCGGCGCGAGCCACGATGCGCCGCTGCAGCGATCGATCGGGCTGTCCTCACTCGACGTCACGGACACGTACACGAGCGACTTCGTGCGCGGCCGCGACGCGCTGTTCGCTCGATCGGACGTGCACTTCGTGATTCCGGGAGGCGCGGGGCTCCGCGGCTATTCGCCGCTCGTGCGCGTGGACCGGGCGGCGGCGCTGAACGGTGAGCTCACTCGAACGATCGTCCATGGGCGCGCGAGGTCGATGCTGCCGGAGGTGCAGCTGGCGGCGTTCGGTGACGGCGCGTGGGCGCGTCTCGCACCCGGAGTGAACGGGCACGTGTTCGCGGACGCCGGAGTGGGACTGCTCGTGCGCGATCAGTTGTGGGATCAGGCCATCACGCTGCGCTTCGATCTGCCGTTGTACGTGCGCGATCCGTCGCTCGCCGCAGGTGGCGCGGCTGGCGACGATCGTGTGAAGCTTCGCTGGACCTTCTCGTTCGCCGATCTGTGGTGAGTGAGAATCGCGCTCCCCGGTGTCCAATTGCACCCTTCTCACCACACGGATCCAGAGTCGATGACCACGCCGCCGGCAAAGTCGGGCCCCACCGAGGTGACGCGAGTGCCCAAACCCTGGGGACACGAGATCATCTGGGCGCGTACCGATCGCTATGTGGGCAAGATCCTGCACATCAATGCGGGACACGCACTCTCGGTGCAGTATCATGAACGCAAGGACGAAACGGTCTATCTGCTCTCGGGCGAGCTCAAGTACTGGGTGAAGACCGGTGAGACGATGAAGGACATGCACCTGCGCGTGGGCGACGCATTTCGAATCACACCTCACACCATCCACTACATGGAAGCGGTCACCGATTGCGATGTCCTCGAGGCATCCACCCCGGAGCTCGACGACGTCGTCCGCCTGACGGATCGCTACGGTCGCGAAGGAACGAGCGCGCCATGAAGGTGATCATTCCGTTGGCGGGGAAGGGCACGCGACTCCGTCCGCATACGCACATCACGCCCAAGCCGATGTTGCGAGTGGCGGGCAAGCCGGTGATCTCGTATCTCCTCGATGATCTCAAGGCCCTTGGCGGCATCGAGCAGATCATCTACATCACCGGGCACCTGAAGGAGAAGGTCGAGGAGTACGCGCGCACGGAGTACGACTTTCCCGCGGTATTCATCGAGCAGAAGGTGCAGAACGGTACGGCAACCGCGGTCGAGCTCGCGCGCCCGTACGTCGATCAGCCGGTGCTCATCATTTTCGTCGACACGATCTTCGACGCGGATCTCTCGCTCGTACAGCACACCGATGCGGATGGCATCATCTGGGTGAAGGAGGTCGAGGACTATCAGCGCTTCGGCGTGGTGGTGACCGACAAGGACGGCTTCATGACGAAGATCATCGAGAAGCCCTCGACGCCAATTTCGAAGCGCGCGAACATCGGGCTCTACTACATCAAGAACTGGAAGCTGTTGTACGAGGGGATCTCGTACGTGATGAAACAGCCGGCGAACAAGGGCGAGTACTATCTCACCGACGCGTTCCAGTACATGATCGACAAGGGCGCGAAGATCAAGGTCGTGGATGTGGAGGGATGGTACGACGCCGGGAAGCTGGACACGCTGCTCGATACGAACCGCGCGATGCTCGAGCGGGGACGGGCGCGGAAGCCGGCGAGAGTTCCCGCGGGCTCGACGATCATCGATCCCGTGTACATCGAAGACGGGGTGACGTTGAGCGACTCGACGGTGGGTCCGAACGTATCTCTGCACGCGGGAGCGGTGGTCGTGCGATCGACAGTGAGAAATTCGATCGTGGGCGGTGGTGCGAAGATCACGGACTGCCGGTTGAGCGGATCGTTGATCGGGGACGAGGTGGTGCTCGAGGGGGTGCGCGGCGAGGTGACGATCGGCGATCAGAGCGAGGTGCGCGCGAGCGGGTGAGCGTAGCTCGAACGAGTCGGCCTCGATTCGCAGCGCACGACTCGTCGCGCTAGCCCGCCAGCCCCGCCACCGCGGTGACGATCGCCAGCGCGCGCACGATCCCCAGGTGCCCCGCGCTGTTCTCGAACCACTCGGCAACCGTGTGCGCTTCGCCGCCGCGGCCACCCGCGCCGATCGCGATCGCCGGAATGCCGCGGCTGATCGGCACATTTGCGTCCGTGCTCGCGGTGGCGAGCTCGGGATCGCGGCCGATCAGGCGCGTCGCCTCGATCGCGGCGCTCACCAGAGGCAGCGATGAGTCGGTCTCGCCGCTCGGACGGTCACCGATCACGGTGATTGCGAGGGTGAGGGCCGGCGCGCCGCGCGCTCCGCGCAGATTCTCCTCGTGCAGTGCCGCGTGTGCCGCCGCGCGGATCTCGCCCTCGTAGGTACGCAGCGCGCTCTCGGACGTGGAGCGCAGATCGATCTCGAGCCACGCATCGTCGGGAATGGCGTTGACCGAGATCCCACCGCCGATCCGCCCCACCGAGAGCGTGGTGCGCGGCAGCGAGGGGAGTGCCGTCCGCGCAAGCATCGCACCCGTGACTGCGGCGGCATGCACCGCGTTCGGTACGCCGAATGCGGTCCAGCTGTGACCACCGGCGCCCCGGAAGTGAATCCGAAAGCGCCGCGAGCCGAGGGCGCGGTGCACGATGCGCTCGTCACCCGCGCCATCGAGTGCGACCGCCGCAGCCGCGCCGCTCATCGCGGTGGCGAACAGCTCCTTCGCGCCGCGCAGATCGCCGGAACCCTCCTCACCGGTCGTGGCCGCGAACACCACGGGCGCACGCGTGCGAAGCCAGGTGCCATCGATCGCGCCCGCGAGGGCGAGCATCGCCGAGAGGCCGCGCCCGTTGTCGCCGATGCCGGGTCCGATCAATCGGGATCCTTCGCGCTGCACACGAAGTGGCACCTCGCGCGGAAACACGGTGTCGAGATGCGCGCAGATGACCACTGGCGCCACGTCCTCCGCGCCCGGGCGCACGCCCGTGATGTTGCCCACCGTGTCGCGGCGCACGCCGGCGAGGCCAAGAGCACGGAACCGCTCCGCGACCCAGGCACCGCGCTCGCTCTCCTCCCCCGTGGGAGCCGCGATCTCCGACACCGCGATCTGCGCATCGAGCGTTTCGGCATCTCGCGCGGCCAGCGCTGCGCGCGCGTTCGCGACTGGGGGCGCATCCCACAATGCGCGAAGACCGGGCGAGAGGGCCATCCCTCTTAATTGCGGAGGGGGGCGCCACGGCGCAAGTGGCGCAGCCGGGTACTCGGCATCGGCGTCGTGCCCGATCGTCCCTCACTTTCCGTGCGGCCGCGCGCCAATATAGGGCTCCGCGTTCCAGTTAAATTTGAATCCACATGCAAGAACACGAGCTCATCTACGACTGGAATACGCGCAACCCGGGCTTCTCCTGGGAGACGTGCCGCGTGGAGCTCAACGACGAGACGCTGCGCGATGGACTGCAGTCGCCGTCGGTCACCGATCCATCAATCGAGGACAAGAAGGCACTGCTCCATCTGATGGCGGAGCTCGGGATCGCCGCCGCCAACATCGGGCTGCCGGGTGCGGGTCCGCGCACGCGCGCGGACACGCTCGCGCTCGCGCAGGAGATCGTCGACGCGAAGCTCCCGATCTCCGCCAATTGTGCCGCGCGCACGCTCGCTACCGACATCGAGCCAATTGCTCGCATCGCGCAGGAGACCGGTCTCGCGATCGAGGCCGCGACCTTCATCGGCTCATCGCCCATCCGACAGTACGCCGAGGAGTGGACGCTCGAGAAGATGGTGCGCGTGAGCGAGGACGCGGTGCGCTTCGCCGTGGGCGAGGGACTCTCGCTCATGTTCGTCACGGAAGACACCACGCGGGCCAGGCCCGAGACGCTGAAGGCGCTCTATGGCGCTGCGATCGCGTGCGGCGCGCGCCGCGTGTGCCTCGCGGATACGGTCGGCCACGCTACACCGGACGGCGTGCGCGCGCTCGTCCGCTTCGTGCGCGAGGAGATAATCGCTCCCACGAAGCTGGACGTCCGCATTGATTGGCACGGACACCGCGACCGCGGCCACGGGCTCGCGAACTGCATGGCCGCGATCGAAGCCGGCGTCGACCGCGTGCACGGCACGGCCCTCGGCATCGGTGAGCGCGTCGGAAACGCCGAGATGGATCTGCTGCTCATCAATCTCCGCCTGCTCGGCGCCCACCATCACGATCTTCGCAAGCTCCCGGAATACACGGCCCTCGCCTCGCGCGCGCTCGGCGTTCCGATTCCCGCGAGCTATCCCGTGTTCGGAGAGGATGCGTTCCGAACGGCCACCGGTGTTCACGCGGCTGCCATCGCGAAGGCACACAAGAAGGGCGACGCATGGCTCGCCGATCGCATCTATTCCGGTGTGCCCGCCGGCGACTTCGGCCTCTCGCAGCGCATCGACATCTCGCACGTATCGGGGATCTCGAACGTGCGATCCTGGCTCGAGTCGCATGGGCACGACTCGAGCGATGAACCACTGTGCCGCTACGTTCTCGACGCGGCGAAGAAGGCCGATCACACGCTGCGCGACGACGAGATCACCACGCTGATCGCCGAGCATCGCAGGCAGGCAGTCACGGCGTGAGCGCACCTCTCTCGGCGGTGATGAGCGGCTATCTCGATCTGCGGTGGCGGCTCAATCCCGTTGAGGCGACCTATCACAACGTCGCCGAGTTCGACGGGATGTTCGCCGCGTACGATGCGGAGTCCGTGCGGGAGCAGCTCGCGGCACTCGCGAGCTACGAGAATGCGATCGAGGAGGCAGACGCGGAGACGCTCGCCGAAGAGATCGATCGTACCGCTGTGCTGCACTCACTCAGACACGATCAGCTGGTGCTCGGCAAGGAGCGCCAGTTCGTACACGACCCCTCGTTCCATCTCATGCACGCGGTGAGCGGGATCTTCCTGCTCCTCGCGCGGAACACCGCTAAGAAGGCGGAACGCGCGACCGCACTGCTCACTCGGCTGCAGGCACTTCCCGGCTTTCTCGAGACTGCGACCGCTGTGCTCACGGAACCGGACACGGTCTTCGTGGACATGGCCACGTCGATGATCCCGGGTGCGACAGCGCTCGTGCAGGATGGGCTCGACGATCCGTCGCTGGATCTCGCGCTGCTGGACGAGCTCGAGCTCGAACGCGCACGGCGAGAGGCTGTGGAATCGCTCGAGGCATTCGGCGAAGTGCTCGGGGCGATGCGCACGCGCGCCGGGAACCACTTCGCCATCGGCCGCGAGCTGTTCGACCGGAAGCTGCACACGGCCCACATGATCTCGGAGAATGCGGACGAGCTGCTGCGCTTCGGAGAGCGCCTGCGCGCCACGGCGACAGCGGAGCTCGAGCTGATCGCGAAGGAGATCGAGCCGGGTGTGCACTGGCAGGACATCGCTGCCCGGCTGCGCACCGACATTCCGACCCCCGACAGCGCGCTCGAAGAGTATCGCGAGGCGATGGATGCGTCGCGGAAGTTCACGATCGCGCACGACCTGATGCCGGTGCCGGATGTCACGCTCGAGGTCGTTCCCACGCCCGACTTCCTGCGTCCACTGATTCCGCTTGCCGCGTATCAGGGACCCGGCGCGTTCGACCCGGTGCAGCGGGGACTCTTCCTCGTCACCCTGCCAGAGCACGGGGAGTCCTGGCGCTCGCACTGCCGCGCGGAGTTGCCGAGCACCGCGCTGCACGAGGGAATTCCGGGTCATCACCTGCAGATGTCCATTGGCAACCTGCTGCCGAGCGTGCCGCGCCGCGTGCTGTCGACGCCGGCGGCGCGCGAGGGATGGGCGCTGTACTGCGAGTCGTTGATGGCGGAGATGGGATTTCTCGATTCGGCGGCGGAGCGATTCTTTCAGGCGCATCATCTGTTGTGGCGCGCCATCCGCGTGATCCTCGACGTCTCGCTGCATACCAAAGGAATGTCGGTGGAGGATGCGGCTGCGTGTCTGCGCGACGAGCTCGGCTTCGAGCCGCACATCGCGGAGGCGGAGGCCAAGCGCTACTGCGCGTATCCGACGTACCAGCTCTGCTATGCGGTCGGGCGGCGCGACATCCTCGCGCTGCGCGAGGACATGCGAAAGGCCCGGAATCATGAATTCTCGCTCTCCGCCTTTCACGAGGAGCTGCTGCAGTACGGCGCGCTGCCAACCGCGCTGGCGCGCTGGGGAATGGGATTGGCGGTGACGGGGTAGTAACGGGTGCGCGACAGAAACACTCAAAGGAGAACGCACATGTGGCGTAGCATCATAGCAGTGATGATCACGGCCGGCGTTGCGATCGGATGCAACACCGAGAAGAAGACGACGGCTGCGGATACGACGCAAGCGGCCGCACCGAAGGCGGCGCGAACGGATTTCACG
>DATGDQ010000441.1:0-3373 GCA_035310785.1 Gemmatimonadaceae bacterium
GCGCGGAATCACGATCCTCCGTATTGTCCGCCCCCACGCCATCACGCCGCGCTTTTTTCAAACTCGATCGGCAGCACCACCGCGTAGGCCGCCCGCCTGCTCCCGCTATCTTTAAGCGTCCCGCTCGACAAGGAGTTCTCCATCATGCCCCAGCCCGCTCGCCCCGCCGCACCGGCAGCCCTCAGCAAGAACGCCCGGATCGTCCTCGAGAAGCGGTACCTGATCAAGGACAAGACCGGAGCGCCCACCGAGCAGCCCGAGGATCTCTTCTGGCGCGTCGCGACGGTGGTGGCTGAGGCGGACCGGCGATACGGCGCGAGTGAGGGAGCGACGGGCGCGGTGGCGGACGAGTTCTACCGGCTCATGACCGAGCGACGGTTCGAGCCCAACTCTCCCACCCTGATGAACGCGGGGCGCCCGCTCGGGCAGCTCTCCGCGTGCTTCGTCCTGCCGGTCGACGATTCGCTCTCCAACGGGCAGACCGGCATCTACGACACGCTCCGCTCGATGGCGCTGATACACCAGTCCGGCGGCGGCACGGGGTTCTCGTTCTCGCGCCTGCGGCCGAAAGGCTCCATGGTGCGCTCGACCACCGGGGTGGCGTCGGGTCCGATCTCCTTCATGAAGCTCTACGACGCGTCCACGGATGCGGTGAAGCAGGGCGGCACGCGACGCGGCGCGAACATGGGCATTCTGCGCGTCGATCATCCGGACATCCTCGAGTTCATCGCGTGCAAGGAAGACCTGACCCAGGTCGTGAACTTCAACATCTCCGTCGCAGTCACCGCGACATTCATGGCGGCGCTGCGCGCGGGCGAGTCGTACGATCTCATCGACCCCGTCTCGAAGACCGTCACGGGCCAGCTCGACGCAAGGATGGTGTGGGACCGCATGATCGAAGGCGCGTGGCGCACGGGCGAGCCGGGGTGCTTCTACATCGACGAGGCGAATCGGTTCAACCCTGTGCCGCACCTCGGCCTGTACGAGGCCACGAACCCCTGCGGCGAGCAGCCGCTGCTGCCGTACGACGTGTGCAACCTCGGCAGCATCAACGTCGGTTACTACGTGGTCGATGGGCGCATGGACTGGGATGCGTTCAAGCGTGACATCCATCTCTCGACGCACTTCCTCGACAACATCATCGACGTCAACAAGTATCCGCTGCCGGAAATCGATTCGCTCTCCAAGCGCATCCGCCGCATCGGGCTGGGCATCATGGGCTTCGCGGACATGCTCGTGCGCCTCGGCATCCCGTACGATTCTCCCGAAGGCGTCGAGATGGGGCGGAAGGTGATGGAGTTCCTCGACGTCGAGTCGAAGAAGGAGAGCGAGCGGCTCGCCAACGAGCGCGGCCCGTTTCCCGAGTGGGCGCGCTCGATCTGGGGGCCCGATGAGACGTGTGCGCGGGACGCGAACGGCAAGCGCGTGCGCCCGATGCAAATGCTGCGCAACTGCAACGTGACCACGGTCGCACCCACGGGCACGATCTCGATCATCGCAGGCTGCTCATCCGGGCTCGAGCCGCTCTTCGCCGTCGCGTTCATGCGCAATCAGGCGGGCGTGATGATGCCGGACGTCAATGAGGACTTCGTCGAGATCGCGAAGCGCGAAGGCTGGTACAGCGACGCGCTCGTCGAGAAGATCGCGCGCACCGGCTCCGTGGAGCACAACGAGATCCCCGCGCGTTGGCAGCGCGTGTTCGTCACGGCGAATCAGATCTCGCCCGAGTGGCACATCCGGATGCAGGCCGCCTTCCAGCAGCACTGCGACTCCGCCATCTCGAAGACCACGAACTTCGCGCACACCGCAACGAAGGACGACGTGCGCACGATCTATGAACTGGCGTACCAGCTGGGGTGCAAGGGCGTCACCGTCTACCGCGATGGCTCGCGCGACAACCAGGTGCTGTCCACGGGCGCCACGGAGCATGCCGCCGCCGCGCGCGATGGCTCCGCCGATTCGAAGCGCGAGATCGGCGAGCTGCATGGAACGCTGGCCGAGGCAAACGCGGAGATCGAGAGGCTCAAGCGGGCGCTGTACGAATCGGAGGCGGAGAATCTGCAGCGCCGGGCGAAGCGGTCGCGCCCGGACAAGCTCCGGTCGACGTCGATCCGCAAGGAGACTCCCCTCGGTGTGATGTTCGTGCACATCACCGAGGATGATCGCGGACAGCCGTTCGAGGTGTTCGTGACGCTCGGCAAGGCGGGTGGCGCGGCGATGGCCGATGCCGAAGCCGTGGGACGCCTGATCTCACTCGCGTTGCGCTCGGGGATTCCGCTCATGCAGATCCATCGTCAGCTTCGCGGCATCAGCTCTGATCGCGCGGTGGGGCTCGGCCCGAACAAGGTGTTGTCGATGCCGGACGCGATCGGCCTCGCGCTCGAGGAGTGGTTCCGTGACAAGCAGGGCGTGCAGCAGGAGCTGCTCGGCGATCACACGCCGGTCATGGGCGGGGCGGTGCCTGCGCGCGAGCAGATCACCGTGAGCAGCGCGCCGGCGAATCAGATCCAGATGACGTTCGAGTCCGCGAATGGCGGTGGAAGCGAGTCGTTCATCGGCACGTGCCCGGACTGTGGCTCGCAGCTCGAGTTCGCGGAGGGATGCGTGAAATGCCACGTGTGCGGCTTCTCCGAGTGCGGGTGAGCATGCAGTAGCGCGCACCGCGGCCAGGCGTGAACGCGATGCTCGAATGAACGAACAGGGAGAGGCGCTGCGATGTTTGCAGCGCCTTTCGTGCGTCCGGTGGCATCAGCGCTCGCCGGGTCTGGACCTTGCAACGTCCCGGCGCGCGGGTCACTGTTCCGGCCTGCTGGTCGTCTGTTTGTGTTCATGAGAGCCCACCGCTCGATCGGACCTCAATTCTCGCGTGGATGCCGCCCGTGGAACTGCCGCTCGGCCGAAAGCTCCCGCTTCTGATATCCGGGCTGATCGTGCTCGTGCTGGTCGCTTCATCGACCGCCGCGTACATCGAGGTCGAGCGTGCCGCCACGACATCCGCGGACGAGCGCGTAACCGGCTTGGCAAAGCAGTTGGCGGACATGGTGCACACGAGCATCGTGTCACGCGGTCAATTGATGCGGAAGGTCGCCAGCGACACGGCGGTGCTTCGCCTTCTCCGCTCGCCAGGCACGGGCGCGCTCGACCGCTCGCCCGGTGTGAGCCGCGCACTGGAGCGACTGGTCGTTCCAACGGATTCGGCAGGCTTCATCGAGGTGTGGGACCAGTACGGCCACCCGCGCGCCCGCTACGACGGGGCCATGTCGACTCTCGAGGAGATCACCGAGACGGAGCAGCGACAGATGCTGGTCGCGCGCGAAACGCCGCCGGGTGCGCTGGACTCGATACACACGGGGCCATTCTATGCACGTGGAGA
>DATGDQ010000442.1:0-9970 GCA_035310785.1 Gemmatimonadaceae bacterium
GGCACGCTGAAATGCACCATCAGTGCCGGGGTAGCATCATTTCCCCACCCACGCATTCACACCCGGCAGCAGCTCGTACGGGCAGCGGACGATGGGCTGTATGTCGCGAAGTCGCTCGGGCGAAATCGTGTGATTCGGTTCGACACGGAAGAATTCAACGCGAACGTGAAGGACGTCGATGATCAGCATGCACACGGAGCAGTTGACGGAGGAGCCGCACCCCCCGGCTGACGAGACGACCGTGCTCCGCGCGCGCGTCGCGGAGCTCGAGCGGGAGCGCGACCACATGGTCGCCGTGGTGGACATCCTCACCGAGATCTCCGCGTCCCTGCACTTCACCGACATCCTCCACACGATCGCCAGAAAGCTCGGCGAGACGTTCGGGCTCGATCGCTGCTCGATCTTCCTCGCCGGCGATGCGCAGAGTGTTCGGCTCATCGCCACGTACGAGGATCCATCGATCAGCAATCTCATCGTGGATCTCGATCGCTATCCCGAGCTGAAGCGCGCCTTTCAGAGCGGCGAGACGGTGTTCATCCCCGACGCCAGCACGCATCCGATGTATCAGGGCGTCGAGCTCATCGCCGCGCTGCGCAACGTGCGCTCGATCGTCGTCGTGCCGATCCGTTGGCGCGGCACGGTCATCGGCGCGATCTTCCTGCGCACGGAGCGCGACTCCGCTCCGTTCGCCGATCGCGATGTGCGCTTCTGCCAGGTCATTGCCTCACTCACCGCCAACGCGCTTCGCAACGCGCATCGCTTCGAGACGTTGCTCGCGGGGCAGAAGTCGCAGGAGCAGGAGAAGCGCCGCAGCGAGCTGCAGCGCGTCACGCTGGTCGCCTTCGTGCGTCGCCTTCTCGACCGGTACACGAACGCCGAAGATCACATGTGGGCCGAAACCCTGCTGCCCGGACATGCGGATGAGGAGCTCGAGCGTCTCGTGACCGTCACGATGGAAGTGATCTCCGAGGAAGCCAAGGGCTAGCCGGCGCGGCCCTCCCCCCGGCCGCCGTTTCACCGCAACTTTCCTCGATGTCCGACAGCCTCAAGGCTCTCGCCGCCCGCGCGGACGAGCTGCGGCGTGCGCTCGAGCGCGCCTCGTTCCAGTACTACGTGCTCGACAGTCCGGAGATCTCCGACCTCGAGTACGATCGGATGTTCCGCGAGTTGACGGCGCTGGAGGCGCAACATCCGGAGCTCCGCACGCTCGACTCCCCCACTCTCCGCGTGGGTGCGCCTCCCCAGAGCCAGCTCGCCAAGCACACGCATCTCCTCCCCATGATCTCGCTTGGAAATGCGTTCGACGACGACGAGCTCCGCCAATGGCAGGCGCGCATCGCTCGCCAAGTGGGGAGCGACGCGGACGGCGGCTACAGCGCCGAGCTCAAGATCGATGGTACTGCGGTCAGTCTGACGTACGAGCACGGCGTGCTCGTCACCGGCGCGACTCGGGGCAACGGGACGATCGGCGAGATCGTGACGGCGAATCTGCGCACGATGCGCGACATCCCGCTGAGACTCGCGGACAAGAAGCCGCCGCGGGTGGTCGAGATTCGCGGCGAGTGCTATCTGCCGTTCGACGCCTTCGAGCGCTTGAACGAGGAGCGCGCGAAGGCGGGCGAGGATCTCTTCGCGAACCCGCGCAACTCGGCCGCCGGCTCACTCCGTCAGCTCGATCCGGCCATCACCGCGAAGCGCCCGCTTCACTTCTTCGGCTTCGCCGTCGCGGCGCCCTCCGACGTCGCGCTTCCCTTCTCCACCCAGCACGAGCTGCTCGATACCCTCGAGCGCTGGGGCTTTCCGGTGGAGTCGCACCGCCTGCACTGTGCGACGCTCGACGAGGTGATCGCGTTCGTGCACGAGGTGGAGCATTCGCTTCGAGCGCAGCTCAACTTCGGCATCGACGGCGTGGTGGTGAAGGTCGACTCGCTTCGAATGCAGGATGAGCTCGGGATCATCGGTGGGCGCGAGCCTCGATGGGCGATCGCGCGCAAGTTCGCGCCCGACATCGCGATCACGAAGCTGCTCGCGATCGAGGTGAACGTCGGCCGAACGGGCGCGCTCAATCCGTTCGCGATGCTCGAGCCGGTGGAGATTGGAGGAACAACGGTGAAGCTCGCGACGCTGCACAACGAGGAGCTCATACACGACAAGGATCTGCGCGTTGGCGACTGGGTGCAGGTGAAGCGGGCCGGCGATGTGATTCCGCAAGTGCTCGCGAGCGTTCCGGAGCGCCGTGACGGCAGCGAGAAGGTGTGGCGAATGCCCAAACGCTGCCCGAGCTGCGGCACTCCGGTGCTCAAGGATGAGGAAGAGGTCGCCGTCTACTGTCCGAATGTCGAATGTCCCGGGCGACAGCTCGAGGGGCTGGTGCACTTTGCGTCGCGCGGGGCGATGGACATCCGTGGGCTGCAGTACAAACGGATAGCGCAACTGATCGACGCGGGACTCGTACACGACATGGCCGATCTGTACTCGCTCACGGTCGAGCAGCTCGTGTCGCTCGAGCGGTTCGCGGAGAAGAGCGCGGAGCAGCTCGTGGCCGCGATAGACGAATCGAAGAAGCGGCCCCTCTCGCGCCTGCTCAACGGGCTCGGGATCCGACACGTGGGCGAAGGCGCTGCGCAGCTGCTGGCGCGCCACTTCGGAAGCCTCGACGCGCTCATCGCGGCCAGCGAGGAGGACATCGAATCGGTGCGAGGAATCGGGGGCATCATCGCGCGGTCGGTGGCCGAGTACTTCTCGGAGCCGAATACGCGAAAGCTGATGGAGCGTCTTCGTGAAGCGGGGCTTACGCTTACGGAGCCCAAGGCGAAGTCGGTGGGGCGTTCCCTCGCGGGCGCCACGGTCGTCATCACCGGTACGCTCCCGACGCTGTCACGGGCGGCGGCCACGGAGCTGGTACAATCGCACGGCGGGAACGTCACGAGCTCCGTTTCGAAGTCGACTACGTTCGTCGTCGCCGGCGAGGCAGCGGGGAGCAAGCTCGAGAAGGCAAGAACGCTCGGCATCGAGGTCATCGATGAAGCGGGGCTCTTGCGGCGCGTTGAGGGGGAACCCTAGATACCGACATGATCCATTCCATCGATCTGGCCGACCACGACATGATCGCGATCAGCCGCACGACGCTCGCGGCGCTTCGCTCGATCCTCTTCCGCGACGCTGGCCCCGCGGCTGCCGGCGCGCTTCAGGAAGCCGGCTACGCGGGCGGCGAAGCGGTCTACGAGTCGTTTCGGCAATGGCTGCGCAAGCAGGGCAAGGCGGCGCCAGAAGACCTCGACGTCGATGAGTTTCAGCGACGGGCCTCCGCGTACTTCCGCGAGGCGGGCTGGGGCTCGATCACCGTGGGCTCCATGAGCGAGGCGCTGGCCACCGTGGACTCTCCGGACTGGGGCGAGTCCGATCCGGGGGCGAATCTCGATCAACCCGGATGCCACGTCACCACGGGAATGTTCGCCGACTTTTTCGGGCGGCTGTCGGACGTTCCGCTGGCGGTGCTCGAGGTGGAGTGCCGCTCCGCAGGCCACGAGCGCTGCCGCTTTCTTCTCGGCAACGCCGAGCTCCTGCGCTCCGTGTACGACGCGATGGAAGACGGGCGCAGCTACGAAGACGCGGTCGCGGCGGTGGCCTAGCGGATCCTCGTAGGTAGAGGGTGCACTGCGATACACGAATCACCCCAATTGAACGAATCGAATCCGGCGATGATTGAGCTCGTCTTGCTGGGTTCGAACATCGAGGACGGAGGCTTATTGCCGAGCAGGCGAGTACGCACTCCCTCGGTGTCCGGTTCGGTTCGTTCCATTGGTTTGATTGGTGTCCAGCCGTTAGCGGTTGATTCAGCCAACCGTCCCGCTTGACGACGCTCGGCGCGCATCATATATACGGGGAGTCTATAAACACTCCGTTTATACTTCCCGGGCCATGCCAGACCACAACGCAGCGAGCGACATCCTCCGCTTCCGCCAGGACGCCTTCTACATCCTGCTCGTGTTGTTGCACGGCGAGCGGCACGGCTACGCCATCATGCGCGAGGCGCGCGAGCGGTCGGGTGGAAGCGTCGTGCTCCAGGCCGGCGCGTTGTACAGGCTGCTGCGCCGAATGCTGGACGACGGTCTCGTCGTCGAGTCGCAGCGTCGTCCCGCTGCCGACGCGGACGATGAACGCCGCCGCTACTACCGGGTGACCCCCCTCGGCCGTCGCGCGATCGCCGCCGAGGCCGATCGCATGGCGGCTCTCGCCGCCGCGGCACGCGCCGCGCTCCGCACCGGCCCCGCGCTCGCCTGATGGCCGACTATCGTGTTCCGCCGCTGAACCTCGGGGAGCGGCTCTATCGTCTGCTGCTCCATCTCTACCCGCCGCACTTTCGGCGGGCATTCGATCGTGATCTGATCGAGGCCTTTCGCGATCAGAGACGTGATGCGTCCCGGCGCAGAGTACCCGCAGCCGCATTCGCAATTCTGGTCGCGTACGACCTCTTCACGCAGGCGCTCGCCGAGAGAGCGTCATCCATGTGGTCGGCGCGTCGCCGACGCAACGCTCTCGATCGGGAGGAGCCCCTCATGACCGGATCTCAGCGCGCGCTCGACTTCGGGGAGCTGCGTCAGGCGGCGCGGCGTCTCGTGCGCGCGCCGAGCTTCAGCGTCACCACCGTGTTCGTGTTGGCGCTCGGAGTCGGAGCCACGACCGCGGTGTTCAGCGTCGTGAACGGAGTTCTGCTGAGACCCTTGCCGTACGCGGAGCCGGGGAGACTCGTCGCGCTCACACACTCGATCGAGGTGTCCGGCGTCCCGCAGGCAGACCAGTCCGAAGGCACCGTTCTGTTCTATCAGGAGCACGCGAAGGCCTTCACCGGAATCGGCGCGTGGCGCGATCAGGACGTCAACCTGGAGTTGGTGGACGGGCACACGGGGGCCCCGGAGCGCGTAGGCGCAGCGCAGGTCACGTCCAACCTGTTCGGGGTTCTGGGCATACCTCCCCTTCTCGGACGCGATTTCAAGACGGGCGAAGATCGTGTCGGTGCCTCGCCCGTGGTGATGCTCTCGTATCGATTCTGGCAGCGCCACTTCAGCGGCGACCGCTCGGCGATAGGCAAGCGCATCGTCACCGACGGTGTCTCGCGCGAGATAGTGGGCGTGATGCCGAAGGAATTCGTCTTTCCGCGATCGACGCCCGAGCTCTGGTTCCCGCTCCCGCTCGATCCTGCAAAGGCGAGTGTGGCCAGCTTCAACTATCGCGGCATCGGACGTCTGCGCAACGACGCGACGCTCGCGAGCGCGAAGGCCGATCTCGCGCGCGTGCTGCCAGGATTGCTCGACGAATTTCCGGGCGGCATCCCCCGCGCAATGTGGGAGCAGGCACACGTGCGTCCGCAGGTTGCGCCGCTTCTGGATTCGATCGTGGGAGACGTCTCGTCGCTCCTCTGGATTCTGCTCGGCAGCGTCGGCCTCGTGCTCCTGATCGCATGCGCAAACGTGGCGAACCTGTTTCTCGTGCGGGGCGAAGCGCGGCAGCTCGAGCTCGCGGTGCGCGGGGCGCTGGGCTCGGGGGTTGCCGGAATCATCGCGCAGTGCCTGAGCGAGTCATTGGTTCTCGCCGCGGCAGGAGGCCTCGTCGGCGTGCTGTTCGCCATCGTCGGCGTGTCGTGGGCAGCCGGCTGGGCGGACAAGATGAACGTGCCGCGGCTCGAGCAAGTGTCGATCGATGGCCGCGTGCTCGCGTTCGCACTCGGCGTGTGCGCCGTGAGCACGTTGCTGGTGAGCCTGATTCCACTCCTTCGCGCCAGTCGCGTTCCGATCGCGATGGTGCTCCGCGAATCCGGACGTGGCTCCACGGTGGGCGCCGAGCGTCAACGGACGAGAAGCGCGCTGGTGGTGGCGCAGGTGGCACTCGCACTCGTTCTCGTCACGGGCGCGGGCCTGCTGGCTCGCAGCTTCACGAGGCTGCGCAACGTCCAGCCGGGATTCGACGGCCGTGACGTGTCGATGACGCGGATGGCACTTTCGAGAACCACGTATCCCAAGGGACCCGATCGCGTGCGGTTCTTCGGGCGCTTGCTCGATCAGGTGCGCGCGCTTCCCGGCGTGAAGGAGGCGACGATCAGCGACTGGGTGCCCCTGACGTCCGATCACAACGACGTCGTCGTCGACGTCGAGGATCACCCGCTGCCACCCGGCGCGTTGCCCGCAGATCATTTCGTGGCCACGGTCGATCCGGACTTCTTCAAGACACTGGGCATTCCCCTCCTGGCGGGACAGACGCTCGAGTCTCCCTATCGGGGCCAGTCATCCATGAATGTCGTTGTCAGCAAGGCCTTCGCCGAGCGCTACTGGCCAGGCGGGAGCGCACTCGGCAAACACATTCGACCTGCGCTCGACGGTCCGTGGTTCACGGTGGTCGGCGTGGTCGGAAACGTTCACTTCGAGGCGCTGAACAAGCCACCGGAAGACGCCATGTACGCCCCGCTGCTCCAGACCGACACGAGCGCGGTGAATACCCCGCTCTTCGTCGCACTCCTCGTGCGGACGGAAGGACATCAGGATGTCGCGCTCCCGGTACGGAACATCGTGCACACCCTCGACCCCGCTCTGCCCACGTACGACCAGCGGTCGATCGCGAGCGTCATCGCCGCGGCGTCCTCCCGCGCCCGAGTGACGGTGCTGCTCCTGGTCATCGCCAGCACGCTGGCGCTGATCCTGGGTGCGGTGGGTCTCTACGGCGTACTGGCCTACGGAGTGAGTCTGCGGCAGCGCGAGATCGGCGTGCGAATCGTGCTGGGGGCACGCCCGTCCGAAGTGAGCTGGATGGTGTCACGGCAGGCGCTCGGGCTGGCGCTGGCGGGAATCGTCGTCGGCACCGGCTTCGCCCTCGCCGCGACGCGGCTGCTGCGCGGACTGCTGTACGATGTCAGTCCCACCGATCCGCTGACGCTCGGGGCGACATGTCTCGGGTTGCTGGCGATGGCCGGGATGGCGAGCTGGATTCCGGCCAGGCGAGCAGCGGCCGTGGATCCCTCGGAGGCACTTCGGAGCGCGTGAGCGGAGCGTGAGCCGCCGCGCCGTGCTGTTCCTTCCGCGTTAGCCGCCGAGATTCACCTCGTGATCCCAGGGGAGCACGATGGTGCTCTCCGTCTCCAGCCCAGCGAAGTCCGGCTGGTAGGAACCCGTTCGAAAACCCACCGCCGTGCGCACATCCGCCGCGCCGGCGTTGACGATCGCGGCAACGGCGAGTCGCATCGTCGATCCGGTGTCGCACGTCTCGTCCACCAGCAGCACCCGCCGATCACGCACGTCGGTCGGCACACTGCCGAAAACGCTCGGGGTCTGTCGCACTTCTTCCGACTGATAGCGCCGGCTCACGATGATCGAGTGGAAGGGCTTATCGAGAATCGCCGCGATCACGGCGCCGGGAACGACTCCCGCCGTCGCAATACCGACCACGATCTCCGGGTTGTAGCCGCGCGCGACCTTGAGGGCGAGTGCGCGCGACATTTCGCCGAACAGCGGCCAGTCCACTTCGAGCACGCCGCGTGAGCGATCGATCACCTGGCGTCGTGGCATTGCACTCCCGAGAGAGGGTCGCGGCACTTTTCTTCCATGACGCGGAAGCTAGCCCGCCGGGCGCGAGGATAACAGCATGGTTGCTGCCCCGTGACGTAGACGATAACTTTTTGTCCGCTTGCAGATGGCTCCCTGCCCGGGGAGATGTCGTCTGCGCATCCGCCCATCCCGACCTCGGCTTCCAAACGCATGTCCTGGTGGCGCCGGCTGACCGGCGGTAATGCCCACGCAGCGCCCAAGCCGCAGCGACTGGACTACTTGAGTGAAGCGCTGGCGCTCGAACGACAGGGCGACTACGACGCCGCGCTCACATCGTATCGGCTCGCCTTGCGGGACAGGCCGAGCGATCCGCGCATTTTGCAGAACATGGCGATTGCGTTCTCGAAGACAGGCCGTCTCGAGGACGCGGTGCGCTGCTACCGTCGCGCCCTCGATCTCGATCCCGAGTTGAGCGGCGCGCACTATGGGCTCGCGTTCCTGCTGCTGAAGCGCGGCGATGCCACCGGTGCGGAGGAACATCTCGCGGCGTTTCTCGCGCATGCGCCACGGAGCGCCGAGGCCGAGCGATGGGTCACGCACGCCCGAGTGGCCCTCGAACAGCTCCGGTCCGGCACGAGTGCGACATCGCTCGGGGAGTCGGAATAGCGCGTGGGACATGTCCTCGCCATCGTCAGCCAGAAGGGTGGCGTAGGCAAGACCACCACAGCGGTGAATCTGGCGGCCGCGTTCGCGCGGCGTGGTCTGAAGACGCTTCTCATCGACACGGATCCACAGGGAGCGGTTCGCTACGGGGTCGGGTTGCGGCGCGGTGAGGCCCCGTACGGTATCTCGGATTTCCTGAGTGGTGCGCGGCCGCTGCGTGAAGTGATTCTCCCCACCGCCCTCCCATGGCTGCGCGTCATCCTCGCCGGCAGTGTCAGCACCGAAAGCAGCCACATCGAGTTCCACCATCGCATCGAGTCGAGCACGCTGTTGCGTGACATGATCGCGCTCGCGCGCGAGCGGTGCGAGGTCGTCATCGTGGATACGCCGCCCGGGCTGGGTGCGATTCCGCGGCGCGTGCTCGAGCTCAGCCAGCACGTGATCATCCCGCTCCAATGCGAGCCGCTCGCGCTGCAGACGACTCCGCAGATGCTGCGGGGGATTCAGGAGATCGCGGCCACCAACGAGGAGCTCACGCTCGACGGCATCGTGCTCACGATGTACGATCCGGAGAGCCTGGGCTGCCGGCGGGTGACCGAGTATCTGCGGGCGAACCTCCCGCGCGACATGGTGTTTGACATCACGATTCCCCGGAGCGCGGCCGCCTCGGAGGCGTTCGCGGCGGGGCAACCGGTGGTGTTGCGAGATCCGGCGGATCCGGCATCACAGGCATTCGTGAATCTCGCGACGGTGCTGACGGAGCGATTCGAATGAGTGGACGCGCAGGGCTGACGGTGTGGAGCGGGATCGCGGTGCTGCTGATGTCGGGAGCGGGCCTTTCGTGCGGGGAGGGAAAGACCGGGCCCGACGTGCCTCTCTCGATTCAATTCAATCCGCCGCAGTTGCCATCGATGCTGGTCGGCGACGAGCTGCACGACACACTCGGCAACATCGACTCGCTGCACGCGATTCTGTTCAATTCGTCTGGTGACACGATCCAGAACGGGCCCGTTCGCTTCGTGCACGCGGACACGTCGCACATCGTCACCATCGACTCGATCACGGGTCACGTGACGGCGAACGACACGGGGGCCGCGCGCGTGGTGGCGCAGGCGGCATCGCTGCAGACGCCTCCCGAAACGCTGTTCGTGGTGCAGACGCCCGACGCGTTCACCAACGCGACTGCGCTCGAGGATACGCTCACGTTCACTCCCGTGCGATCGGACACGCTCTTCCCGCTTTCGGTGGCGCTCCAGTCGGGAACGAATGGTGTCAATCACTATCGGATCGAGTACCGATTCGTGTACCCGGCAGCGTTGAACGTCGCGGACTCCTCGCAGATTCTGCTCACTGATGAGAACAGGAAGTTCTCACTCGTGGATACGACCTCGACTCTCTCCGGAGCGACCACTGTCAGCGGCTCGGCCACCCGCTATCTTCGCGTGACGCCTTTCACCCATTTCACGTCAGACACTGTGGTGGTGGAAGCCAGCGCGTTTCTGCCCGACCACACCCCGGTGCCGGGAAGTCCGGTGCGATTCAAGGTGCTCGTCCAAATTCAATAGGACGGTATGCCCCAACATCCCGCGACGCTCGCGCAGCTGTTCGTCGATG
This sequence comes from Gemmatimonadaceae bacterium, assembly GCA_035310785.1. Classification (GTDB taxonomy): domain Bacteria; phylum Gemmatimonadota; class Gemmatimonadetes; order Gemmatimonadales; family Gemmatimonadaceae; genus FEN-1250. Next base: position 9,813 of record DATGDQ010000442.1, read on the forward strand.
CAGTCGAGGCGCACGATCTCCCGAACGCGCTCCAGACGAAAGTGGGCGACGCGTACCAGCCGATCTCGCATCGCACGCTCGCGGACCGCGTGCGGCATGTCGCGTTCGGGCTGCGAGCGCTCGGAGTCACGGGGAACGATCGCGTCGCCATTCTGTCT
>DATGDQ010000443.1:0-1905 GCA_035310785.1 Gemmatimonadaceae bacterium
CATCATCGCGATGTGGGCAGCCGGCCCGCCGAACGCTATCGTGCCGAGCTTGAGAAAGAGCCTCGCGATCTCCGCGAGAGACGTGCTCTGCGCCGCGCCGTCCGTCGTGCCGTTGGCCGTCTGCGGGAGCGCGCCGTGCTCGTCGTTCATTTCTCCTCGAGATGACGTCGTGGTCAATTCGAAGGGATGAGCCCGCAGATGTCAATTGGCACCGCCGCTCCCGGGCGCGTCGTCGTTGCCATGTGAGATGAAAGGTGCCACTACTTATCGAGTACCGTCCGCGCTCACGCGCGACGGCTGTGGTATCATCGAGGTACTGATCCAATGACACTCGAGCGATGAGTTCCAAGGCACACTGGGAAGCGGTATACGCGTCGAAGGCGCCGGCCGAAATGAGCTGGTCTCAGCCGCAGCCGGCGCGCTCGCTGGAGCTTCTGGAGCAGCTGGGAATCTCACCGGCTTCGGCGATCATCGATGTCGGGAGCGGCGTCTCAACCCTCGTCGATGCGCTGCTCGAGCGAGGCGTGGGCAAGGTCACGGTTCTGGATATCTCCGGGGCGGCACTCGCGCATGCGAAGGCGCGACTGGGCGCGCGCGCGGCGTCCGTTACGTGGATCGAGGGCGACATCACACAGGTCGATCTCGGTGCAAGCGCCAGCTATGACTTCTGGCACGATCGCGCCGTGTTTCACTTTCTCACCGATGCCGACGACCGTCGCCGCTATGTCGCCGCCGCAGCTCGGGCGCTCCGGCCGGGCGGTGCAGCGCTCATCGCGACGTTCGCTCCGCATGGTCCGCCGCGGTGCAGCGGGCTCGATGTCGTGCGCTATGATTCCGAGCTACTTGCGCGCGAGTTCGGCAGTGAGTTTTCACTCGAGCGCAGCGTGGATGAGTTGCACCATACGCCCTCGGGCGGCGTGCAGGCGTTCACATACACCGTGCTGCGACGTCGCTGATTCGGGGCGGGCGACTCGTCGCCTCGATCGCCGTATGCGACTCCTCACTCCTCCGCGAGCAGCCCCAGTCTCATGGCGATTCGCACGTACTCGGCCCGATGTGTCACACCGAGCTTCTCGTTCACACGCTGCTTGTACGTGTCGACCGTTTTCGGGCTGATCGATAGCCGCTCGCCGATCTCAGGCGCGGAGTAGCCGCGCGCGACGAGGACGAGCACGTTCCGCTCCCGCTCCGTGAGGCGATCGAAGCGCGTGCGCTCCTCGCTGGCGGGATCCTTCGCGAGAAAGCCGCGGGCGAGCACACGCCCGGCGTTCTGCTGCACGTACATCTCGCCCCGCATCACGGCGCGAATCGCATCCACGAGGTCGCGGTCCGCCGCGCTCTTCACGAGGTAGCCCGACGCACCTGCCTTGAGTGCGGGCAGCAGATACTCCTCCTCGGTATGCATCGTGAGCACGAGCACCTTCGGCGGACTCGCGAGCGCGACGAGCGCCTTCGTCGCAGTGACTCCGTCGCCGCCAGGCATCGTGAGATCCATGATCACCACGTGCGGCTTGAGCCGCTCCGCCATGGAAATCGCATCGACACCATTTGCCGCCTCGCCGATCACCCGGACATCGGGCGCGACACCGATGACCGCCTTCAAACCCGCCCGTACGATGGCGTGGTCGTCGACGAGGAGGACGTTGGTGATGTCGCTCATCCGCGCGCCGCCAGCGCATTCCGTTCCGCGCGGCTCGACGCATGCTCGTCGCCGAGATCGGTCGTTTGGCGTGCCGCGTGCAGTACCGGTGCACTCATCGTGCGCGCCAGCAGTCGCACCTGCTCCAGCGTCTCCGCAGTCACCTCGCGCAGCTCCTCGAGCTGGACTTTCGTGTGTGCCTCCGTCGTGCTGCGCGCGATGGCCGAGATCTGCATCACCTGTGCTGCCAGGCGCTGCGCGGCGGA
>DATGDQ010000444.1:0-2825 GCA_035310785.1 Gemmatimonadaceae bacterium
ACCAGGAACGTCGCCGCCACCGCTGCTTCGTAGAGCATCGGTGGCAGCAGAAGTAGGCCGGAGCGGCCCGACGTGAGCGGGATGACCAGCGCGAACGCGCAAAAGAACACGCAGCCCGCCCAATCGGCGAGCGTGCGCGAGCTGCGCTCAACGCTCGACGAGGCCATCACGCTCGCATCGGACATTGCCTTCCGTTACTGCACGAGGCCGATAGCGCCTGTCGTCGGACCCGGAGTTCCCGTGAAGCCGCCCGACGTCGCCATGGTCGAGAAGAACCCGGTGATCTGATCGACTCCGCCCGGCCCGGTGCCCTTGCTGAAGCGGGTGATCCCAAACACTCCCACGTACTTCACGCGAACCCTGAGGTTTGCTCCGGTCGCTCCGTTGTTCTGATCCCAGATCGCGAGCTTGACCTTGACGTTGGGGCAGTTGAACGCATTCGGATTGCCGTTCACGCCACACAGTGTCTGTATGGCCTGAGCGGTCTGTCCGCTGCCGGCGCCCGGGTCACCCTGAAGGATCGTCCCCGGGCCGACCTCGAGGTTCGGGCAGGCCCCGGTGATCGCGTTCTTGTACGCATTGTTTCCGTTCCAGGGGCTGCCCACCACGACCTGCGCGATGTTCCCCGCCGTGAGCTGATTCGTGGTGCTGTTCAGCAACGTCACCTGATTGGCAGGAGCCGACATTCCGCTGAGTGTCGTGATGTCCTGCGCCGTCAAGTTGTACGTCGCCGCATCCTTGGTGCCGGCCGGCGGATACAAGGCGTTGAGCAGCGTCTGATAGCTCACGGCCCATGGCTTGAGACAATCCTGGACGGAAACGTATCCGACGGCTCCTATCGCCCGGGCATTCACCGTTTGCCCGGTGCCACCGAAGACGCGCGCGAACGTGTACGTTCCCGGATAGTGAGCCGTCACGCGCACGGCGTTCAGATTCGGATCAGTCCACGTTCCCAGAACAGTGAACGAGCTTGTCGCAAAATTCCACGTCCCCGGCTCGACATCGGCAGCGGCGACCGTGGGCGCCGTGTGCTCCACGACATTGTTGGCCGCGTATTGCAGCGCGAGTGTCGTGGCATTCGTGGGGCGCTTGTCTCTCACCTCCACGGCCCCCGCGATCGCTGCCGCATCCGCCGAGGTCTGCAGCTCAGCGCGCATCACGTACAGACGCGATGCATCTACCGCAATTCCGGCGAATCCGATGAGTGCCGTCATCAGAATCGCCACCAGCACCAGCGTCGCTCCCCTTCTGCCGCGCAATCTCGACATACCGCCTCCCCGGTTCAGGGCGACGCCGTTGCGCCGTCCTCGTTCGCTACCCCATCTCGCACGTCGTCAACGCTGTGCTATTCCTCTGAACATTGCAGCAATGCTCATCATCGCCGGTCCGAGCAAGACCACGAAGATCGCCGGAAAGATAAACGCCGCGAGCGGGAACGTCATTTTGAGTGGCGCCGTCGCCGCGCGTTTCTCCGCCAGCTGCTTCCGCTTGCGCCGAAGCGATTCCGCATAGACGCGAAGGACGGTGGCGATGGACGTGCCCCACTTCTCGCACTGAATCATGTTCGCCGCCAGGCCGCGCAGATCCTCGACGCCCGTTCGCTCCCACAGCCCCCGAAGCGCCTGCTCACGCGGGATGCCGGCGTTCACGCGGCGGTGCACGAACAACAGTTCCGACGCCAGATCCGGGTGTAACGTGGCCATCTCCCTCGCCACACGCATGATCGCCGCATCCAGGCTGACGCCTGCCTCCACGCATACCACGAGAAGATCCAGTGAATCCGGGATCGCCCGCCGGAGGAGCTCCTGCCGATGACGGCCTCGGCGATCGATGTAGGCCGGTGGAAGAGCCAATCCGATGATCACTGATATGACGACACCGAGCACGAATATCAATGTGCTTTTTCGTGGCAGCAGCATCAACGCCAGCAACGGGATGCCTATCCCGCATATGAGACGAATCGTTGCATAGATGACCGGCGCCGCGGCGGACTCGAAGCCGGCGTGAAGCAGCTTTTCGCTGGCGTAGTTCTGGGAGAGCGATTGAGGTGCCTTGGCGACGAGCCACTTCGCGATGCGCCCGCCCAGGGTCTCTTCGTTCGCCTTGATGAGAATCGACTCATCCGCGAATTGAATGCCGGCTCGATTCATCAAGTTGCGGCGCTCGCGGTCACGCAGGATCGCGTATGCGGCCACACCTACGGCGATGACGAGTACTGCGATGAGGGCAATCAGCGGAGCGGGAATGATGGACATCGGAAATCCTCAGATATCGATCTGTCCGATCTTTCTCAGCACCACGTAGCCGAGTAGGATCGAGGCGATTGCGTAGAGAAGCAGAATCTTGCCCATCGGCGTCGTCCACAACGGCGACATGTAGCGGCGATTCGCCATGGTCACGATGATGAACAGCACGACGGGAAGCAGCGCCAGCACGACGGCCGACATGCGCGGCTCGGCGGTCAGCGTGTCGATCTGTCCGCGCAGGCCGACGCGCTCGCGCATCAGCGTCGCGAGCGTGGAGAGCACCTCCGCGAGATTGCCTCCGGTTTCGCGTTGAAGCAGGAGAGCCGTGACGAACATCTTGCAATCGAGCGTATTCACGCGCTCCTGGAGCGAAAGCAAGGCGTTTCGAAGCTCCATGCCCAACCGCTGTTCGTCATAGACGCGCGTGAACTCCGGGCCCAGGGGCACCGGCATCTCATCTCCCGCAAACTTGATGGCCGCCTGAAGTGAGTAGCCCGACTTCATGGCATTCACGAGCATGTCGATCGCTTCCGGCAGCTGCGCCTGGAACTGCTTCAGCCGCGCCGCCGCCTTTCGCTT
>DATGDQ010000445.1:0-6590 GCA_035310785.1 Gemmatimonadaceae bacterium
GTACGCGGATGCGCTCGATGCGAGCGACCGTTCGCTACGCTGGCTCGAACGATGTTTGCGCGAGCACGGACGCCTGCAGGACGGGGAGGGGGAAGCGGGCGACGTGCAGACGCTCTTCCCCATCGTGCAGGGCGGCGCGCACGCGGAGCTGCGGCGGGCGGCGGCGCGGGCGATCAGCTCGATGAGCGAGTGGGATGGAATCGCCATCGGCGGTCTCTCCGTGGGCGAGCCCAAGCCCGCCATGTACGAGATGCTGGACGTAATGAGCGACGTGCTTCCCGTGGGCCGCCCGCGCTACCTCATGGGTGTGGGATTCCCGGAAGACCTCATCGAGGGGGCGCGTCGCGGGATCGACCTCTTCGACTGCGTCGCGCCCACGCGCATGGGACGCACCGGAACCGCCTTCACGAGCGATGGCCGGCTCAACGTGCGAAACGTGAAGTTTCGCACCGATCCCCTCCCGCTTGATGTGCGCTGCGGCTGCTCGACCTGTAAGCGCTTCACCCGTGCGTACATCCGCCACCTGTTCGTGTCGGACGAGGCGCTCGGCATGCACCTTCTCTCCCTGCACAATGTACATTTCATGATTGCGCTGATGCGCGACGTGCGCAGCGCCATCGCCCAAGGGTCGCTCGATGCGTGGAGCGAACGGTGGCTCGAGCGCTATCATCTTCGACCTCTGTCCACTCCATGACCCTCGTGCACGCCGTTCTCTTGATGCAGCCCACGCCGGGATCGAATCCGATGTACGGGTTCGCGTTCCAGATGGTGCTCATCCTCGCCATCTTCTACTTCATTCTCTTTCGCCCCCAGCAGAAGCAGCGGCAGCAGCAGGAGCGCAGCCTGCGCGAGATCAAGAAGGGCGACGAGGTGGTGACGGCGGGTGGAATCATTGGCGACGTGATTCACATCAAGGAAACGATCAAGGACGGCACCCCGGTCGTGACGATGGAAGATCGGGTGACGATCAAGAGCGCCGAGTCGCGGCTCGTCGTCGAGCGCGGGCGGATCGCGAAGGTGCTGTCCAAGACGGGTGAAGGAGCCGCCGGCGCGTGACGCTGCTGGATATCTGGGTGCTGGATGCGCCGATCCTCCGCCAGGATACCACGGTACTCACCGAGGTCACGGACGAGCACCGTCGCCTCATCGACGACATGTTCGAGACCATGTACGCCGCGCGCGGGATTGGCCTGGCCGCAACGCAGGTGGGGCGCACCGAGCGGATCTGCGTGGTCGACGTGGAGAAGGCGAAGTACGCGCTCGTGAATCCCGAGATCATCGCGAGCGATGGTGAGCAGACGGGCGAGGAGGGTTGTCTCTCCATACCGGAGATCTACGGTGACGTCACGCGCGCCCAGCACGTGGTGGTGCGCGCGCTGGATCGAGACGGGAATCCGATCGAGATCGACGCCGCCGATCTGCTCGCACGCTGCGTTCAGCACGAGATCGATCATCTGCACGGGCGGCTGTTCATCGATTATCTGAGCCTTCTGAAACGACAGGCTGCGCTCAAGAAGTGGCGAAAGCTGCGTGGCAAGGACAAGTCGCTCACGCGCAAGATCGAGCCGCGCGACGTGGCGGAGCATCACGAGCGCGACGAGGAGCTGTAGTGCGCATCGTGTTTTGGGGGACATCGAGCTTCGCGGTCCCCGCCCTGCGCGCGCTGCTCGGCGAGGGCTTCGACGTCGTCGGCGTGGTGACGCAGCCCGATCGTGCGGTGGGTCGCTCGCGCTCGACGCTGGTTCCGTCGCCCGTGAAGAGCGTCGCGCTCGAGGAAGAGATACCACTGTTCCAGCCCGAGTCGCCCGCGGATGAGTCGTTCCTGGCCGAGCTTGGCGCGCTTGGGCCCGAGCTCAACATCGTGGTCTCGTACGGACACATTCTCAAGTCATCCCTGATCGCGCTTCCGACGCTCGGCACGCTCAACGTGCACGCATCGCTGCTTCCCGCGCTTCGGGGCGCCGCGCCGATCCAGGCAGCGGTGCGCGAGGGACTTGCGGAGACCGGAGTCACGATCATGCGCATGGTGCCGGCGCTCGATGCGGGGCCGATCCTGCTCCAGGCGCGAACGCCGATCGTGCGCGAAGAGACCGCCGGTGAGCTCGAGGCTCGCCTCTCGGAGCTCGGCGCACTGGCGCTCGTCGAGGCGCTCACACTCATGTCGCTCGGCAAGCTCACCGAAACTCCGCAGGATGATTCGAAGGCGACCTACGCGCCCAAGATCCTGCGTGAGATGGCGCGCATCGATTGGAACGCGCCGTCGGATGCGATCGCTCGCCACATTCGCGCGTACGATCCGAAGCCCGGCGCGTTCACGACGCATCGCCGCGGTGAGATCAAGTTGTTCGGCGCGGCGGCCGCGACGATGGCGGAGCACGGCAGCAGCGCGCCCGGGACGGTGGTGACGATCGACTCGCACGGGATGCTCGTCGCCTGCGGAGCGGGCACGGTGCTGGTCACGTGCGCGCAGCCGGCGGGGCGCAGGCGCATCGATCCCGAGGCATGGATGCGCGGCCGCGGCATCGATGTGGGAGAGCGATTCGGGGCGTAGGAGCTGCCAACTGCGGTACACGAATCAAACCAATGAGACGAATCGAACCCGACCACGACGGAGGGCGTCGCCCGTCTCGAGCGGCGTGTGAGTACGAGCCTGCCCTCGTCGGGTTCGATTCGTTCAATTGGTTTGATTCGTGTACGGCAGTTCCTCCACGATTCCCAATCGCGAGCTTGACCCCGACGCGGTGAGCGCGAGTATTTGCGGCATGTGGCCCGAGATTCCACGCATCCACGCCGTTACCGACGACCTGATCCTCGCGCACCCGGAGTTCACGTCCCGCGCCCGCGGCGTCATGCACGCGCTCGGGCCGCGCGGCGCCGTGCATCTCCGCGCGCGCTATCTCACCGCCGCGCAGATCTACGCCATAGCCCTTGCCCTTGGCGACGCGCAGGAGCGGACCGAGTGCTGGCTCGTGGTGAACGAGCGCCTCGACGTTGCGCTCGCCGCGAAAACGCGCGGCGCGCAGCTCACCTCGCGCTCCATCACCGTGGCCGATGCGCGGCTCGTCGCGGGCGACTTGCCGATCGGAGCGAGCATCCATAGCGCGTCCGAGGCGGTGGCGGCCGAGCGCGATGGAGCAACGTGGGTGGTGGCCGGACACGTCTACGCGACGGGGTCGCACGAGGGAATGCCCGGGCGCGGGGTCTCGCTCGTGTCGGATGTGGCTCGCAGCACCACGCTCCCGTGTATCGCGATCGGCGGCGTGCGGCCGGAGTACGTCGCGGCACTCCGCGACGCCGGGGCGTACGGGGTAGCTGCGATCACCGGAATCTGGGGCGCGCCGTCTGCGGAAGCCGCCGCTTCCGACTATCTTTCACACTATGATGGAGATGGAGCAGGAGCGCGCGGTCAGCCGTGATGGCGTGGTCCCCGTCGTGAACGGCGAGGAGCGCACGGTTGCGGCCGGCAGCACGCTGGGCGACCTGTTGCGCGAGCTGTCGGTGAACGCGAATGCGGTAGTGGTCGAGCACAATCGTGAGATCGTTCGCGACCGCTCGCGCCTGGACTCGGTAGTGCTCGCGACGGGCGACTCGGTCGAGATCGTCCATTTCGTGGGTGGCGGATGACGGAGTCGACTCTCATCGCCGGCGGCACGGACACGCCGTTCGTCATCGCGGGCCGTTCGCTGCGATCGCGTCTCATGGTCGGCACGGGCAAGTATCGGTCGCCCGACGACATGGTGCGCGCGCTCGACGCGTCGGGCGCCGAGGTGGTGACGGTGGCGGTGCGGCGGGTGGATCTGAATCGGAGCGCGGACGACGGTGTGCTGCCGCACATCGACCCGAGCCGGTACTTCCTGCTCTCGAACACCGCCGGCTGCTACAACGCTGCAGACGCCGTGCGCTACGCACGTCTCGCGCGCGCGGCGGGATTCAACGAATGGGTGAAGCTCGAGGTCATCGGCGATCAGGACACGCTCCTTCCCGATACCGCGGCGCTCCTCGAGGCCACGCGGACGCTGGTTGCAGAGGGCTTCGTGGTGCTCGCGTACACGAACGACGATCTCATCACCGCACTCCGTCTCGAGGACGCCGGCGCCGCGGCGGTGATGCCCCTCGCATCACCGATCGGATCGGGGCTCGGGCTCCTCAATCCGTACTCCATTCGTACGATCAAGCATCGCCTATCCGTGCCGGTGATCGTCGATGCCGGCGTCGGCACCGCGAGTGACGCGTGCATCACCATGGAGCAAGGCGTGGATGGCATCCTCATGAACACCGCGCTGGCCGCGGCCGAGGATCCGGTTCGCATGGCGCACGCGATGCGACTCGCGGTCGACGCGGGACGCCAGGCGTATCTCGCCGGACGCATGCCGCGTCGCGAAATCGCCGTGCCGTCATCGCCCTCGGTGGGGATGCTCGAATGACGGAGCGCCCCCCCACACTCATCCGTCCGGTCGCCGGAGTCACGGACTCGCGGCGGATCGCGGCGGAGCTCTGCGCGGACCTTCGCGGCGGCAAGCTGCTGGACGCGGCGTTCGAGGCGCGCGTGGGTCCGCTCGATGCGCGCGACCGTCGCTGGACGCAGGAGCTCGTGTTCGGAATGCTGCGCCAGAGAAGCGTGCTCGATGCGTACCTCAGCGAGCGTGTGAAAGGCGGCCTCGTGCGCCTCGATTCCGATCTCGCGGACCTGCTGCGCCTCGGCGCGTACCAGCTGCTCTCCATGCGCAGCGTGCCCGCCTACGCCGCGATCGCGCAAACGGTGGAGCTGGCGAAGCAGCGTCACGGCATCGGCGCGAGCAAGCTGGCGAACGCCGTGCTGCGGCGCGTGGATCGCGAGCGGAACGAGCTCGCGCTGCCGACGCTCACCGATCCGGTGGACGCGCTCGCGCTCGTACACTCGCATCCGCGATGGCTCGTGGCGCGCTGGGTTGCACGGTGGGGTGCCGCGGAGACCGAGCAACTGCTCATCGCGAACAACACCGAGCCCTCGATCGTATTGCGGCCGTACGGTATCGTGCGCGAGCAACTCGAGGCAATGCTGGAGAATGCAGGGATCGATGTGTCGGAGAGCCCGCTGCTGCGCGACAGCATCCAGCTGCCGCACGGCATCTCGCTCACGGAGCTCGGCGCCTTTCGCAAGGGGCTCTTCTTCGTGCAGGACCCCGCGTCGACGCTCGTCACCCAGTATGCCGACATTCCGCCGGATGCGCGCGTCGCCGATCTCTGTGCCGCGCCCGGCGGCAAGACGCTCGAGCTGTCGCGCACCGCATCGATCGTCGTCGCCGGTGACCGCAATCTGAATCGCACGCAGCGGCTCATCGAGAATCTGCGCCGCGTGGAGGCGCGCAACATCTCCTCGGTCGTGATGGATGCGCGCAATCCCGCGGTGCGCGAGATGGACGCGGTGCTGATCGACGTTCCATGCACCGGGACGGGCACGTTTCGCCGTCACCCCGATGCGCGTTGGCGGCTGCGCATCTCCGATCTGGCGGTGATGGCGGCGCTGCAGCGCAGCATCCTGCGCGCGGCGGCGGCCGTCGTGCGTCCCGGCGGGCTGCTCATCTACAGCACGTGCTCGCTCGAGCCGGAGGAGAACGACGCGCAGATCGAGAGCTTCCTCGCGGAGCACGGCGAGTGGCAGCTCGAGCCGCCTTCGGAGGGCGTCGTGCCCGCGAGCGTGCTCGATGCCGGCCGCCTGCGCGTGCTTCCGCAGCGCAACGGCGTCGACGGCGCGTTCGCCGCGCGGCTCCGGAAGGTGGGCGGGTGACGCTGCGCGGATCCGCGCGACGTTCGATCCCATACCTCGTTGCGATCATGAGCGGCTTTCTCCTCGCGTACCTGATCGTCGCCTTCTTTCTCTTCCCCGCGCATCTGGTCACGAGCGACGCGAAGGTGCCGAACGTGGTGGGACAGACGTACGAGGCTGCAGCCGCACAGCTTCAGAAGCTCGGCTTCGTACCGCAGCGCGGCGAGCAGCGGTTCACCGCTGGTGCAGCCTCGGGCCAGGTGCTCGGCCAGACGCCGCTTCCCGACGCGATGGAGCCGCGCGGGACGAGAGTCGTGCTCGACCTGAGCCAGGGCCAACGCACGACGAATGTGCCGCAGATCGTCGGGATGACGCGCCAGCAGGCCGAGCTCGCGCTGCAGAATGCGGGGCTCGAGACGGGCGATGTGACGCAGCGTGCGAGCCCCACTCCGCGCGGGCAGGTCATCTCCTCGGCGCCGGCGGCGGGGCAGAGAGCTCCCCTGCCCTCCGAGGTTTCGTTCGTGGTGAGCAGCGGCCCCGCGCAGCTCGCGGTGCCCGATGTCACGGGACAGACGTACTCCTCTGCCGCACAGCTCCTCATGCAGGTCGGCTTTCGTGTGGCGCCGGCCCAGCTGGACACCGTCACCGCCGGAGCTCCGGAAGGGACCGTCACGGGACAGGATCCCCGCGGAAACGAGCCTGCACCGCCAGGGGTGACCGTGCGACTACGTGTAGCAGCACCACGCCGCCAATGACCTGCCGCATCGCGCCATCCATTCTGAGCGCCGACTTCGCGCATCTCGCGGACGACCTCGCGCGCCTCGAGGCTGGGGGCGCCGACTGG
>DATGDQ010000446.1:0-3184 GCA_035310785.1 Gemmatimonadaceae bacterium
GGACACCCTCGGCGCGCTCGACGAGCTCGTCAAGGCGGGCAAGGTTCGAGAGATCGGATGCTCGAACTTTTCCGCGGAGCAGATCCGCGAAGCGGACGAGACGAGCAGGCGCGACCATCTCGCCCGCTTCGTCAGCGTTCAGAATCACTACAACATGCTGAAGCGCGATGATGAGGCCGACGTAATTCCCGAGTGCGAGCGGCGCGGCATTGCGTATCTCCCCTACTTCCCCTTCGAAAGTGGATTGCTGACCGGCAAATACCGTCGGGGAAAGAACGCGCCCGCGGGCACACGAATCGCGGAGGGCGGGTGGCTGGCTTCCAAGTTCACGGATGACAATCTGAGAACGATCGAGCGGCTGATCGACTTCGCCGCATCCAGAAATCACACGCTTCTCGAATTGGCGATGTCGTGGCTCCTGCGCTACTCCGTGATTGCATCGGTGATCGCCGGCGCGACGAATCCTGATCAGGTGAACGCCAATTCAGCGGCGGCGAGCTGGGCGCTCGCACCCGATGACATCGAAGCACTCGACGAAATCCTCAGCGACGCCTGACCGGCGTCCTCACCGCAGAGCCGGGGTACACGAATGGCCACGACGAACAGTCCAACATCTCTAGAGCTGCTGCCGGTCGGCATCCAGGCTCCCGATTTCACACTGCACTCCACGCCCGACCAGAAGCTGACGCTGAGCGACTTCAGGGGTCGTCCGGTGGTGCTGGTGTTCTATCCTGCGGATTGGAGTCCCGTCTGCGGCGATCAGGTGGCTCTCTACAACGAGATGCACGGCGAGTTCGCCGAGTCGAACGCGCAATTGCTCGGGATCTCGGTTGACGGAGCGTGGTGTCACCTCGCGTTTGCGAAGGATCGCCACCTTCACTTCCCTCTGCTCGCCGATTTCGAGCCGAAGGGTGAGGTCTCGAGGAAGTACGGCGCCTACCACGACGCGCAGGGCGAGTCGGCGCGTGCACTGTTCGTGATCGACGCAAGCGGCGTCATTCGCTGGAACTACCTCTCACCAGACGGAGTCAATCCCGGCGCTGACGGAATTCTGAAAGCGCTGGATGCTCTCACATCCGAGCAGCGCGGCACGGCGACCGCAGGGAGTGGCTCATGACTGCAGGCGAGTCGACTGGCGCTCTCACGCCGCCCGTGAGCGATCGCGACCACGTGCAGGGTTCGTCGAACGCGAAGATCACGCTCGTCGAGTACGGCGACTACGAATGCCCGCATTGCGCACGTGCGGATCCCATCGTGAAGCATCTGCAGCATGAGCTGGGAACGACCATGCGGTTCGTCTTTCGCAACTTCCCGCTGAGCGAGGCACATCCGCACGCGCTGCACGCAGCCATTGCCGCGGAGACGGTCGGAGTGCACGGCGAAGATGAGTTCTGGCGGATGCACGACGTGCTCTACCGGAATCAGGATGCGCTGGAGGACGAAGACCTCGTCGGCTACGCCGAGTCGCTTGGCGTTCCGGGCGCGGAGGTGATTGATGCATTCGCCGGGGGGAAACTCGCGGAGCGAGTTCGCGCCGATTTCAGGAGCGGCATTCGAAGCGGAGTCAACGGCACTCCGACGTTCTTCGTGAACGGAGAGCGATACGACGGAAACTGGACCGACACGCACGCATTCCCGGCTGCGCTGCGCGCTGCGTTCAATTCCGAACACTGAGAGACTCGTGTTGTAACGAAAGATTACGAGGGAAACCGAGCACAACTTGCGACGCGAAAGCGACCGGTGAACACGGTCGCTTTCGTGTGAGGGGGTTCCTATAATTGTGCTCTCTTCCGCTGATCGCAGGCGATCTTTGAGCGCGCATATCAACTCCGAAGAAATCAGCATCGGTACCGCAGAGGAACTCGTGTCGGCCGCGGATGCGCCGGCTCCCGAGCGCTCCGATGTCGAGCGGATGCTGCCCCTCGTCTACGAGGAGCTGCGACGCATCGCGCGCCGTCAACTTCGGCACGAGGGCATCGGTCACACGCTCAACACCACCGCATTGGTGCACGAAGCGTATCTGCGACTCGCGACGCCGTCGCATCTCGACATCGGCGGACGTGCGGAGTTTCTCGCGATCGCGTCGACGGCAATGCGGCGCGTGCTCATCGATTACGCGCGTCAACGCACGGCCCAGAAGAGGGGCGGCGTGCAAGTGCGTCTCGAGCTCGATGACCTCGAGGTGGCCGCGGACGGACGCGCAGAGCAGCTCGTGGCGCTGGATGAGGCGCTCACCGAACTGGCCGCGACGAATCCCAGGCTCGCGCGCGTCGTCGACTTTCGATTCTTCGGCGGGATGAGCCAGGAGGAAACCGCGCTCGCGCTGCAGCTCACGCCGCGAACGGTGCGTCGCGACTGGACGAAGGCGCGAATGTGGCTCGCGGTCGCGATGGATGTGGAGCCCGCATGACGCGCGCGGCCGTTGCGGAGCTCTGGGAGCGCATCGAGCCGATACTCGATACGGCGCTCGAGCTGCCTCCCGAGTCCTGGTCCTCCTATCTCGACACCGCGTGCGGGGTCGACACGCCGCTGCGCTCGGCCGTCGAGCGGCTGCTGCTCTCCGCGGGAAACACGACGACGTTGAACGATGGCGACATCGCCGCGGTGAAATGGGCGCAGCCACTTCTGCTCGAGCGCGAGCTCGCGACGCCGTCACGCGTGGGTCCGTACGTGATCGACCGCGTGCTCGGCCGCGGCGGCATGGGATCCGTGTACCTCGCCGGACGCGATCGCGCACCCTCGTCGTCGCGAGTCGCGCTCAAGGTCATGCGCAATGGACTCGATCAGGATCCCGTGCTTCTTCGGCGGTTCGCCGAGGAGCGACAGATTCTGGCGACGCTCGAGCATCCCGGTGTGGCGCGACTGCTCGAGGGTGGCGTCACCAGTGACGGACATCCGTGGTTCGCGATGGAGTATGTCGACGGCATGCCGCTCAATCGATACGTCGAGACGCATGCGCTGTCGGTGCACGACAAGCTTCGCATTTTCCTTCAGATCGTCGACGCCGTGTCGTACGCGCATCGCAATCTGATCGTCCACCGCGACCTGAAGCCGTCGAACATCCTCGTCACTCCAGAGGGAACGATCAAACTGCTCGACTTCGGCATCGCGAAACTGCTCTCGCCGGCGGTTGCGGGCGACGCGCCAATCACTCGCACGGGATTTCAACCCTTCACGCCCGAAT
>DATGDQ010000447.1:0-3990 GCA_035310785.1 Gemmatimonadaceae bacterium
CGGAGGCGCGGGAACGCAGAACCAGTTGGGAGGTGGATTCGGTGGCCCGATCGTCCACGACAAGCTCTTCTTCTTCGCCGCGGCGCAGGGGAGATGGCGCAGCGACGATCTCGCCTCGCTCCTGAGCGCGAACCCCGCGACGCTGCGAAGGCTCGGCGTCGCATCGGATTCCGTCGCGCGATTTCTCTCACTCGTGAATTCACAGGGTGTGCCGGCGCTCGAGGGAACTGTAGGCCGGGATCGGTCGACCAACGCCGGATCGGCACTCCTGCGCATGGATTACATCATCAACGATGCACACTCGTTGATGATTCGGGGCGACTGGCGCCTCAACTCGCAGGATCCGACGCGCATCAACGCGTACGCGCTTCCCATGGGCGGAGGCACGATGCGAGATCGGGGCGGCGGCCTCATGGCGGCGCTCACCTCCCACTTCGGCAGCTCGGTGATCAACGAGGCGCGCGCCTATGCCTCGGTCGACGATCGACGCTCGTCGCCATTCGTCGCACTCCCCGCCGCTCGCGTTCAGATCTCGTCGAGCATTGCCGACAGCGCGTTGGGAATCACGACGCTGGGCTTCGGGGGAAGCCCTTCGCTGCCGCAGACATCGAACACGAAATCGCTCGAGGTGAGCGATGAGCTGTCGTGGCTTCCGGGCGACGCGTCGCATCGCATCAAGCTCGGAGCCCTGCTCAACGCATCTCGATTCGACCAGGATGTCACGAGCAATCGCGAGGGAATGTTCACCTTCAACTCGCTCCAGGAGCTCGAGAACGATCAGCCTGCGTCCTTCTCGCGCACGCTGGCCCCGGTGGTGCGCTCCGGCAGTGCGGTCAACCCCGCGCTCTATCTCGGCGACACGTGGCGGAAGAGCAGCGCGCTGCAGCTCAACTACGGCGTGCGTCTCGAGGGATCGATCTACGGAGGAGCACCGGCCGAGAATGCGCTCGTCGATACCGCATTCGGCTTGCGCACGAGTGAGTTTCCATCGGAGGTGCATGTGAGCCCCCGCGTCGGATTCACGTGGACGCTGGGCCAGGGAGAGCTCGGGGCGCCCACGGCGATACTCCGCGGCGGGGTCGGGGAGTTCCGGAGTCTCACCCCGTCCGCGCTGTTCTCCGCCGCGGAGGGCGCCACCGGAATCGATGGATCGGAGTCGCAGCTGGTGTGCATCGGGAGTGCCGTGCCGATTCCCGACTGGGGCGCGTACGCGTCGGACCCTTCTACCATTCCGACGACGTGCGCATCGGCAACGCCGCTCCCGGTGAATGGTGCGCTCCCGAATGTTGCCGCGTTCAATCCGGGATTTCAGGCGCCGCGGGCCTGGCGCGCATCGCTCGGCGTGCAGCGGCGAATTCTCGACCGCTTCGGCGTGAGTCTCGACGCCAGCTACGCGCGGGGCGTGAGCCTGTACGGATTCGAGGACGTGAATCTGGTGACGCGGCCGAGCTTCGAGCTGGCAAGCGAGAACGATCGTCCGGTGTACGTGCCCGCGAGCTCTATCGCACCTGCCACGGGCGCCGTCGACTTTTCGCAGTCGCGATCCGTGCCAACGCTCGGGCACGTGATCGAGATCGGATCGAATCTGCAGTCCGACAACAAACAGGTCATACTCGGTGTGAACGGCGTGACCGTGAGCGGCTTCACCTTCCAGGCATCGTACACGTACACGCGCTCGCGCGATCAGTCGTCGTTCGCCTGCTGCTCGGCAACCCAGGGGTTCGCCGCCGCCACGACGGCGGGAAATCCGAACGTGCTCGGCTGGGCCACGAGCGACTACGAGCGACGTCACTCCTTTCTGCTCACGGCCAGCTATGCACTGTCGCAGAGCGTGGAGCTCACGACAGTGACGCGTCTCATGTCGGGGGCGCCGTACACGCCCATGGTGAGTGGCGACATCAATGGAGACGGCGTCGCGAACGATCGCGCGTTCATCTTCGCGCCGAGTGCTCGCGACACCGCCGTTGCGAACGGGATGGCGCGACTGCTCGCCTCATCGTCATCGAGCGTGCGCTCGTGTCTCCTCGGTCAAACGGGATCGGTCGCCAACCGGAACTCCTGCACGGGCGCCTGGCAGCCAGCCGCAGACCTGCAGCTCAACTTTCGTCCATCGTGGTGGGGGCTCGACCGGCGCATGACGATCATGCTCTCGACCGTGAACATGCTCGCGGGCCTCGACGAGCTGCTGCATGGCAACGACGATCTGCATGGATGGGGTGGGAGCACGCGTCCCGATCCGACGCTGTTGTTCGTGAGAGGCTTCGATCCGGCGACGCAGAGCTTTTCGTACGCCGTGAATCAGCGGTTCGGATCGACGCGCGGATCGGCGAACGCATTCCGGGTGCCGTTCCAGCTCGCGCTCCAGGCGCGATACGTGATCGGGCCGGATCAGAATGCGGAGCGCATGCGCGCATTGTTGGGCGGGGGTGGACGTGGGGGCCGTAACGCAGTGGGTAATCCGGGCGAGGGCGCCGCCGCGAACAGCGAGGATCTCGCGGATCGTCTGCAGCGCTTCCTTCCGAATCCGGCGTCTCAGATCCTGGAGCTCAAGGATTCGCTCGCGCTCACCGACTCGCAGGTTGTCAGGCTGACGGCGTTACGCGACTCCACTACGGCGAGTTACGCCGCGATCGCGGACTCGATTCGCGCGGCAGTCTCCAAGGCGGGATCAAGCGCCGATCCTGCGCGTCTGTTCGCGGCGATGCGCCCGCATCTCGCGAAGGGTCGCGCGATCTCGCGGGGGGTGCTGCAGCAGGCGCAATCGATCTTGACGCCGGAACAGTGGGCGAAGGTGCCCGAACGCATCAGAGCTCCGGGCGCCGGCCGGCGTGGATTCGGAAACGGTCCGTGACCGTCATTCGCCGAGTGCGGTGACCTCGACCTCTGCCTCGCCATCCAGCCCGTACTGGACGGAGACGCGCCACGGTTGGCAGCACACCTCGCAGTCTTCGACGTAATCCTGATGCGTGCCGCCGCCCGGATCGAGCGCGATCTCCACGGCCTCGCCGCAGTAGGGGCAGCTCACCGTTGCTTCGCTGTCGGCCGTGCCGTCGCCCAGCGGAAATTCTTCGTCCAGCTCGCCGGCATCATCGTCGTCGAACAACGAGTCACCGTTCTCACTCACTCGCATGCGCTGCTCCAGTGCCGGCGGCGCGGCCCGTGGCCCACGCCCAAAGAAAATTGTAGCCCCCGATCGGGCCGAATGCATCCAATAGCTCTCCGCACAGGAAAAGGTTCCGGTGTAAACGAGATTGCATGGTGCGCGGATCGACCTCGGCCAGGTTCACTCCGCCTCCTGTGACCTCGGCCTTCGCGTAGCCCTCATCGCCACTCCACGGGAGTGGGCCATTCGTCAGGATCTCGACGAGGGCCATCCGTTCCTCGCGTCTGAGATCGGCGAGTGTTCTCGTGGGATCGACGCCCGCCGCCCACTGGAGAACCTGGGCCAGCCGCTCGGGAAGCACCTCGCGCAGAACTCCGTTCACGCTGCGATTCCCGGAGCGCCTCAGCGCGCGTTGCCACTCGTCCGCACTGCGCGCGCACCAGCGAACCGTGATGCGCGCGGGCTCCTCGTCTCGCGCCCTTGAGCGCACCGCGACGTGCGACACATCGAGCACGGAGGGGCCGCTGTAGCCGCGATGCGTGAAGAGAAATCCACCCGTCGCCGTGGCTTGCCGTGCCGCGGATTGCGCGGTGAGTGTCACGGGGAGCGAGACTCCGGCGAGCTCGGTGTAGGCCGAGGGTTCCGCGGTGAGGGGTGTGAGTGCCGGGTACGTCTTGTGAATCGTATGACCGAGCCTGCGCGCGATCTGCAATCCGACCCCATCGCTTCCGGTCTTGGGAACAGAGAGCCCACCGCTCGCGACGATGACCGCGTCGACGTCGAGCGACGTCTCGTTCTCCAGAACGACGCGCCAGCGATCCTCCTCGAGCGGCAATACGCCACTGACCCCGGTGTTTCCGCGAAATCGCGCGCCCTCGCGCGTGGCG
>DATGDQ010000448.1:0-8704 GCA_035310785.1 Gemmatimonadaceae bacterium
CGCGATCGCGACCGAGCAGCCACTCGCCGCCATCATCGTCGAGCCGCTCGTCGGCAACTCCGGATTCATTCCGCCGGACCCGGGCTTCCTGCCGGCGCTGCGCTCGATCGCCGACGAGACAGGCGCACTGCTGATCTTCGACGAGGTGATGACGGGCTTTCGCATCGCGCCGGGCGGCGCGCGTGAGCGCTATGGCGTGACGGCGGATCTCACGACGCTCGGCAAGGTGATCGGTGGCGGCCTGCCGCTCGCCGCGTACGGCGGCCGGCGCGAGCTCATGGAGATGATCGCCCCGCAGGGGTCCGTATACCAGGCCGGTACACTGTCCGGCAATCCACTCGCGATGGCAGCCGGGCTGGCAACGTTGCGCGCACTCTCGCCCGCGCTGCACGGCCGCATCGAGGCGCGCACGGCGCGGCTCGTGGCCGGGCTCGTCGCGAGCGCCGCGCGACACGGCGTGCCCTTCACCGCGGCACACGCCGGCTCGATGTTCGGATTCTTCTTCCAGCGTGAGCCGGTGCGCGACTTCGCCGGCGCGAAGGGAAGCGATATCGGGTTCTTTCGCCGCTTCTTCCATGCGGCGCGCGAACGAGGTGTGTACATCGCGCCCTCGCCGTTCGAGGCTGCCTTCATGTCCGCCGCGCACGGGGATGCGGAAGTGGATGCCGCGCTCGAGCGCCTCGACGACGCCATGCGCGAGGCGCGTGCGTAGAGCCGTCGTCGCCGCAGTCGCGATCGCCCTCACCGCGTGCGGCGGACGCGCACGCACTCCGGCGAAGGAACCGCCCTCGGCGGAGCGCGACACGGTGCCGCCGCGTGTGGCGCCGGAGTCGCTGCCCCCGGAACGAATAGAGGACGTGAACGCGCCCGAAGAGCCTGGGCTCGTCGACAATTCGCAGGTCGTGCGAATCGCGCTCGCGGCCGGTGTTCCGCGTGTGACCCTCTCGGCCAGCGGCGAGTGGAAGCTGTACGACAGCAACGGCGAGAGCACCCTGCTGCACGGCGACGGGGGCGAGCAGTGGATCATCGAGCCCGAGCGCGGCGGCCTTCGCGCGTCGCGCCTCGATGGCTCGCCCACCGGCGTACGACCCCCGCCGTTCATCGCGCGGCCGGTCATCCGAGGGTCGTTCGTGGTCGTGAACGGCAGGCGGTATCGGGGAGAGGTCGCGGTAGTCCCCGCGCCGGGTGGCGTGACGGTGATCAATCGACTGTACATGGAGGACTATCTGCGCGGGGTCGTGCCGCTCGAGATCGGCCAGCACCGCACAGAGGATGAGCGCGCCGCCGTCGAAGCCCAGGCGGTGGCAGCCCGAAGCTACGCGTACACGCACCTGGTGAGCGAGCGCGAACGGCCGTACGACATGCTCGCCACCGTGCTCGATCAGGTGTACGGAGGCGCGGACGCCGAGGTGTCGCTCGCGGATCGCGCGGTGCAGGGCACCACGCGCGTGGTGCTCACCTACAACGGACACATCATCAACGCACCGTACCACTCCACGTGCGGTGGTACGACCTCCGCCGCCAGCGAGGTCTGGAGAGAGGGTGACGAGCCGTATCTCGTCGCCGTCAGCGATCGCATTCCGGGAACGGCGGATCGCTACTACTGCGATCCGTCGCCCACCTTTCGCTGGACGCGAACGTTCGACCAATCGTCGCTGCGCTCGGTGCTCGACAAGTATCTGCGCAACTACGCCGCCGTCTCCTCCAGCGGCGTCGGGACCGTTCGGTCGATCGACGTCGAGAGCCGGACCCCGTCGGGGCGGGTGCGCACGCTGGACATCGCCACCTCGCGCGGCCATTTCTCGCTGCGCCAGAACGACATTCGCTTCGTGCTTCGATCCGCCGGTGGCGAGATTCTCAACAGCACGTACTTTTCGGTGGACAGCAGGCAGGCCCCCGACGGCGCGATCTCTTCGCTCGTAGTCCGAGGAAACGGAAACGGTCATGGCGTCGGAATGTGTCAATGGGGCGCCATCGGGCGTGCACGTGCCGGCGCGGACTACCGGAGCATCCTGCGCACCTACTACCCGGGGACCACAGTTGCGGCGGTTGATCGGTAGCATCCGCGTCTCACTGTTTCGTCCGTGCGCGATCACGGCCATTCTCGTGGCGTCCGCCACCTCTGCACGCGCACAGAACATCTTTCAACGGCTCGATCTCGACAAGCTGCGCCTCGAGGGATTCGGCGCGGTGGTCGGACCGGTCTCGCCGAGCACGGTCGTGAGCACGCAGTCATACGGAGTGCAGGCCGACTACGGTGAGATCACGCCGCACCTGCGCGTCGGCTTTTCGGCCAGCTTCTGGAGCTCGCGATTCAACGACAAGACCGTCAACCAGTTCATCACGCAGCTCGAGCAGTCGCTGTCGAATCCCGAGGACTCGATTCAGACCGACCGCGTGAAGGTCTCGACGATCTCGCTGGAAGCCGATCTGCGATTCACGCCGGCAAAGCAGCACGCGGCGGTGCAGCCGTACATTGGCGGCGGGCTCGGTTTGCACATCGTGAATGCCGAATCCAAGCTCATTGCGGGAACGTTCGTCGAGAGTGCGCTCGACAACATCGGTGCGGGGATCAGCGCGATCGCAGGCGTAGCCTTTCTCCCGACGCATCGAGTGAGTGTGAGTGTCGAAGCGCGCTACACGGTACTCGGCACGCTTCGCTTCGGCACGGTGCGCGCCGGAGGGATGTTCCACCTCACCAGACCGAAAACCACGAAGGTGTCCACTCCATGAAGCCAGCCCTGCGAATCGGCGTGATCGGGGTCGGCGCCATCGCCCAGGTGGCGCAGCTGCCGATGCTCGCGCGACTGCGCGGCGCGCAGCTCGTTGCGCTCTGCGACAACGATGGCCCGAAGGCGCGCGCGCTTGCCGAACGCTTCGGCGTGCCCGATGTGTTCACGGACATCGACGAAATGCTCGAGTTCGACGAGCTCGATGCGGTCGTGATCTCGACGCCCAGCCACTTGCACGAGCCGCACGTGCTGAGTGCCCTCGCGGCCGGCGTTCACGTGTTGTGCGAGCGGCCGCTCGCGCTGAGCGTGCGTGGCGTCGAGCGGATTCTCGCCGCTGCGGTGCGCAGCGATCGCAAGGTCGCCGTGGCCAACAATCATCGCTTCCGCTCCGACGTTCAGGCGGTGGCCGCATTCCTGCGCGGCGGCGAGCTCGGAAAGCTGACCGGAGTTCGCACCGGCTCGTATCAGTCGAAGCGCGCGGCCGAGGGATGGCGACTGCGCCGCGCCGAGGCGGGTGGCGGTGTGTTCATGGAGCAGGGATTCGCGATGCTCGACCTCGCGCTCTGGCTCGCCGATTTTCCCGGGCCCGTGCGCGTGAGTGCGCACATGGACCGCGGTCGGGGTGCGAGCACGGTCGAGGATTCGATGCTCGCCTTCGTGGAGTGCGAACAGGGGCAGACCATCGTCATCGACGTCAACTGGTCCGTCACCTCGCAGGAAGACCGGTGGTGGTTCGACGTGCTCGCCACACGAGGGAGCGCACAGCTCGCGCCGTTCAGAGTCGTGAAAGCGCTGAACGCGACGCCGGCGGATGTGACCCCGCGTGGCGCCGCGGTGCGCGAGAGCGCCATCCTGCAGTCCTATCGCGCCGAGCTCGCGCACTTCCTCGCGGTCATTCGCGAGGAGGCCAATTACGAGGCCCCGAGTGATCAGGTCGTCGTGCATCGCATCGCGGAAGCCATCTACAAGTCCGCGGACGAGGAGAAAGAGATTCGCCTGTGATCATTCGCCGTGGCTATCTGCCGCGATCGGGCGAGTACGCCGCGCTCGCGGGCTCGACCCTGCTGTTCGCGATTGCATTTCCCCCGTTCCCGCTGCTCGTTCCGGCATTCTTCTGTCTGGTTCCGTTCGCGGTAGCAGTTGCGCGTCGCGCCGACCAGGCCGGCTCTCTGCGCGAGGCTGCGCGCCTCGGCTTCTGGTTCGGCATGCTCGGGTACGCGGCAAATCTGTACTGGATCGCGATCGCGCTGTCGATCTACACCAAGCTCGCGATTCTCGGCTACATCGCCGCGCTGTTCGTGCTGGCGCCGGTGGTCGCTGTCGCCGGCATGTCGCTCTTCGTGCTGCGGCGCGTCACGAGGCTTCCGCTCGCGCTCCTGCTCCCGGTGGTGTGGGTGGCGTCGGAGGTCGTGCTGAACTACATGTCCGATCTGGCATTCCCGTGGCTGCCGCTCGGTCTCGCGCTGTCGCGCACGCCACTGCTCGCGCAGGCGGCGGATCTGTCGGGCGTGCGAGGACTGAGCTTCTGCATCGCGGCGGCGAATGGCCTCATCGCAGACGCATGGCTGCTGCGGGGACGGCGAACCGCGATCGCGAAGCGCCTCGCGGGTGCGATCGCGATCGTGGTGGTGCTGGCGGCGTACGGCGCATGGCGCATGCGCAGTACGCAACTGCTTCCGCTCGCCCCCGTGGCCATCGTACAGCCGAACATTCCGCAGGAAGAAAAGTGGCAGGCGGAGAATCAGGGGCGGATCGAGGGAATTCTGGACGACATTACCCGCAAGCGACTCGCATCGCACGATGCCAGGCTCGTGCTCTGGCCGGAAGCGTCGCTTCCCGGATTCATCGCCGAGCACCCGGAGTGGATCAGCGATGTGCGTCGGATGTCGCGCGAGGCGCATACGCCGATCCTCTTCGGAACGCTCGACCTCGAGTGGCACGGCCCCGGCGACTACGACTACTACAACGCGGCAATGCTCGTCGACTCGGCCGGCATGCTCAATGCCCAGCCTCCGTATCGCAAGTCGTATCTCGTCCCGATCGTCGAGCGTGTGCCGTTCGTGAATCCGCGCTGGTTCAAGAGCCTCAAGTACTTCGGCGGCTACGGTCGCGGGAAGAATACGAAGCCATTCATCGTCTCGTTCGGAAAGGTCGGAGTGCTGATCTGCTACGAGTCGATCTTTCCCCAGCGCTCACGTGAGTTTCGACGCGAGGGTGCGAATCTGATCGTCAACATCACGAATGATGCGTGGTTCGGAAAATCGCTCGCGCCATATCAGCACGAGGCGCACATGGCGTTGCGCGCAATCGAGAATCGCGTGGGCATCGTGCGTGCGGCAAATACGGGCATCTCCGCGTACATCGATCCGCTCGGGCGCATCCAGGGAGAGACGCAGCTCGACGTGGCCGATTCGCGCGTGTACGACGCCCAGACGACGAACGTGACCACGCTCTACGTGAGCATCGGCGACTGGCTGGGGTCGATGGCGCTTCTGGCCACGGTGCTGGGGTTGCTCTGGGTGCGCGTCAATCGCCGACGGGTGTGATGGAGCGCTCGATCGGGGTCGACGTTGGTGGCACGTTCACCGACCTCGTCTCCGTGTCGGGGGATGGTGGCGTCGAGTCGCGCAAGCAGCTCACTACCCCGCGCGATCAGAGCGAGGGCGTGCTGGATGCGCTGCGCGCGCACGGCGCCGACCCTTCGGAGATCGCGCGCCTCGTGCACGGCACCACGGTCGCGACCAACATGCTGCTCGAGCGCACCGGCGCGCGCGTGGTGCTGTGTGCGACTGCCGGTTCCGGTGACCTGCTCGAGCTCCGCCGACAGGAGCGTGCGTCGCTGTATGATCTCACTCGGCATCATCCTGAGCCGCTCGTTCCGCCGGCGAGGACCGTGGAGATCGATGAGCGGATCACGCCTCGCGGCGTCGAGCGTGTGCTTGGCAGGGAGGCAGTCGCGGACGCGGTCACCGCCGTTCGCGCTGCCGCGCCGGAGGTCGTCGCGATCTCGCTGCTTCACTCGTACGGGGACGATTCGCATGAACGGGCCCTCGCCGCTGGACTGCGCGCCGCCGGCATCGACGCTGCGATCGTGTGCTCGGCCGACGTGCTTCCGGAGATCCGCGAGTACGAGCGCACGGCGACCACCGTCGCGGAGTCGTACCTGCGACCCGGGGTGGCGCGATATCTGGCACGTCTGGGCGAGCGGCTCGAGATGCAGGGTTATCCGCCACTCTCGGTGATGACATCCTCGGGAGGGATGTGCGGTGCCACGGAGGCGGGCGAGAGCGCGGCGGGGCTCGCGCTCTCGGGCCCGGCGGGTGGAGTCGCAGGCGCTGCGTTCGCGGCGCGACTCGCGGGCATCTCGAACGCGCTCACGATCGACATCGGGGGCACGAGCGCCGATGCGGGGCTGGTGCTCGAGGGGGTGCCGCTCACCGAAAGTGGTGGAGAGATCGCCGGCGTACCGATTGCGCTCCCGCGGGTGCTGGTGGAAACGGTATCGGCGGGTGGCGGAAGCGTCGGCTGGATCGACAGCGGCGGCGCCCTGCGCGTCGGACCGCGCAGCGCAGGGGCGACGCCGGGGCCGGCGGCCTTCGGCCGGGGCGGGACCGAGCCGACCGTCACCGATGCGCAGATCGTCCTGGGCACGCTCAGAGCGCGCACGTTGGGAGCCGTCTCACTGGATGCCACCGCGGCACACGCGGCGGTCGACCGTCTCGCACGCGCACTTGGTGTTCCCTCCGCGCGTGCCGCTCGCGCGATGGTGCAGGCTGCCGATGCGGCGATGGCGCGCGCACTCAGACGCGTGAGCGTCGAGCGCGGGATCGATCCGCGCCGTTGCGCGCTCGTCGCGTTCGGGGGCGGCGGCCCGCTGCACGCCTGCGCGCTCGCGGATCACCTCGGCGTGCAGCAGGTGCTTGTGCCGCCATTCGCGGGCGTGTTGAGCGCTCTGGGGCTCGCGCTCGCTCCCGAGCGCAGAGATGCGCTCGCGAGCGTGATGCGCCGCGCGCACACGGTCACCGGCGCGTACACGCGCGAGCTCGGTGCGCTGCTGGCCTCCCGCGCGCAGGGACACTCGCGCGAGCAGCCGAGCGAGTCGTCCCGCACGCAGCACTGGCTTCGCGCGAGGTATCTGGGTCAGGGACACGAGCTCGAAATTCCCTTTGCGCCCGGCGAGGAGAGCGAGCAGCTCACCACGAGGTTCGCGGCCGAGCACGAGAAGCGAATGGGCTTCACGCTCGAGCAGGAGATCGAGATCATCGGCGCGCGCACTGCCGTCTCGAGCGCGATGCGCGAGCCGACGCTCGTGTCCGCGCGGCCCGAGCAGGAGTCGATTCGCGGCCCTGCCGTCGCTGCGCTGCCCGACGCGACATTGTTCGTAGCAGACGGCTGGATGGCGCGCGCGCTGCCGATCGGAGGATATCTCATGGAGCGCATCGCATGAGCCCAGCGAGCGAGGATAGGGAGGGGAACGAGCGCGGAGTGGGCACCGGCGACGAGAACGAGCGCGGAGTTGGCGTGAGTGACCGGAACGAGCGCGGGGTTGGCGCGAGTGACACCATAGACCTCCTCGAGCTCGAGGTGATGGGCCACGCGTGGTCCGCCATCGCGGAGGAGATGGGTAGTGTGCTCGTGCGCGGATCGCTCTCGCCCAACATTCGCGAGCGTCGCGACGCCTCTGCCGCGCTCTTCGACGCTGAGGGGCGAATGGTCGCCCAGGCTGCGCACATCCCCGTCCATTTGGGAGCGATGCCCGAGGCTGTGCGCGCCGTGCGTGACCGCGCTCCGCAGCCGGGTGACGTGTTCATTCTGAACGACCCGTATGCCGGTGGCTCGCATCTTCCGGATCTCACGCTCGTCGAGGCTGTGGAGCTCGACGGGCGAATCGTCGGCTACGCGGCCGTGCGGGCGCATCATGCCGACGTGGGCGGAATGAGCCCCGGCAGCATGCCGCAGGGCGCGACGGAGCTCGTGCAGGAAGGCTTGATCCTTCCTCCGGTCGTTCTCTCGCGGAGCGGAGTGCTGCGCGCCGACATGCTCGCCGTCATCCTCGCGAATGTGCGCACGCCCGCCGAGCGACGAGGCGATCTCCACGCGCAGCTCGCGGCGTGTGCGGCCGGAGCGACCGGCCTGCGCGCGCTGATCAGCCGTGAGGGCGCCGAGCGCGTGGCGGCATCGGGACGCTCGCTCATCGACTACACCACTCGGCGCGCCGAAGCAACGATTCGTTTGCTCGGATCGCTCTCCGGTCGTGCAATCGACTCGCTCGAAGGCGACGGGCTCACCGACGATCCGGTCATGATCTCCGTCGCCCTGCACACGCGCGGCGATCGACTCGTGGTGGACTTCACAGGCACCTCACGACAGGTTCCCGGCAACGTGAACTGCCCCCTGGCAGTCGCCCGCGCGGCCGCGGTGTTCGTGCTGCGAACGCTTCTTCCGGAAGATGTGCCGACGAACGATGGCATTGCGCGCGCGATCGAGATCATCGCGGAGCCCGGAAGTGCGGTGCACGCGCAATGGCCCGCGGCCGTAGCGGCGGGAAACGTCGAGATGTCACAACGCATCACCGACACGCTCTTCTCTGCGCTCGCCGACGCGGGCCTCGATGTACCGGCGCAAGGGCAGGGGACGATGAACAACGTGACGTTCGGTGGGGACGGCTGGACGTTCTACGAGACGTTGGGTGGCGGACAGGGTGCGAGCTCGCGCGGGCCGGGGCCGAGCGCGGTGCACGTGGGCATGAGCAACACGCGCAACACGCCCATCGAATCGCTGGAATGGGCGTATCCGATTCAGATACAGGAATACTCGATTCGTCGCGGGAGCGGTGGTGCGGGCGCATACGCAGGCGGTGACGGGGTCGTGCGCTGCTATCGTGCGCTCGAGTCGTGCACCGTCACGCTGCTCACGGAACGTCGCAGGCGGGCCCCTGCGGGTGCCGCCGGTGGTGCGAGCGGTGCGGTCGG
>DATGDQ010000449.1:0-9790 GCA_035310785.1 Gemmatimonadaceae bacterium
TCGAGCTCTTTCGCCGGAGCGCCGGAGTCGGGCGAGGGGTAGTGAGATACACCCGTGGGATTGCGGCCTGTCGCGAATCACGCGTGGCCGAACCAGGAGGAGCACATGGAACCGATTGAATACGCAGGCGATCGCCAGGAGCGGCGAGAGCGTGAGATGGACGAGATGGCGCGACTCGCGGTGCGTGCCGGTGAGCATCGGCTCGACCCTGCGGCGGCGAATGCCGAGTTCCACGAGTGGCTTGCACGCGACGCGCGTGCAGGGCAGCGAAGCGGCGAGCGACGTGCGACCGAGGCACGAGCGGAGCGGTTCGCGCGGCGCGTGCAGGCCCTCGTGCTCGCCCGCCATCTCGGCGTCACCGCCGCTTCGCGGGCTCCCGTGGTGCACGAATTTCGCCCGGAGGGTGCTGTGCCAGACGGGCTCGTGCCCTGGCCCGAGCTCGGCGTTGCGGCCGGTGTGGGGCGCGAGCTCTGGGACGAGCCGTGCGAGCGCTGGATCGAGCTGCCGCGGGCGGTCGCTACGGGACACAAGTACGTTGCGCTCACGGTGAGCGGAAGCAGCATGGAGCCCGCGCTCCACGCCGGCGATGTGGTGCTCGTGAGCGTCGGCGCATCGGTGAGACGCGACTCGATCGTGGTCGCGCGCCGACCCGAGGAGGGCTATGTCGTGAAGGCCGTGGGCCGGTTGTCCCGTCGTGTGATCGAGCTGCGATCGCTCAATCCCGAGTTCGCGACGTTCTCGATCCCTCGCGAGGATGCGCTCATCGTGGGAACGGTCGTGATGCGGTGGTGCGCGCACGAGTAGCGCGTCGTGCGCGGGCCCGCGGGGCTAGCGTGGACGTACACGCGGACCGCGGCGCTCGCCCGCTGTCGCGCGGATGCCCGCGAGCGAGAAGTCCGTGATGTGGTCCGCCATCTCCCGAATGCGCTCGGCGGTGTCAGGCTGCCAGTTCTCGGCCACCATGTTCTTGAATGGATCGGGGAGAAAGAAGAGACATTGCGCCTGAATACTCGTCACGCACCGCCGCACACGCTCATCGGTGGCCGCGTCTCCGAGCAGCTCGCGGACGATCTCGATCAGGAATTCGATGCGCGGCATGATCGCCTGCCGCACGTACGTGGTCGCCATCGGCGTGGGGTCCGCCATCTCGTGCCTGAGCAACCGATAGATCCACGCGCGCCTTTCCGAGTGAATGATGCGCGGGAGATACTGCCGCACGTAATGCCGCAGCCGCTCCTCCGGCGGATGCCCCTCTCGCGGCAGCATCGTCTCGGCGTTGAGCTCCTGCGCGAATCGAAGGCCGAGCGCGAGTACCTCCTCGTAGAGCCCGGCCTTGTCGCGAAAGTGATAGCTCACGGCGGCGAGATTCGTCCTCGCGGCGGCGCTGATGTCGCGAATCGTCACCTTCGCGAAGCCGCGCTCGGTGAAGAGGCGCGTCGCGGCATCGAGCAGCCGCGTCCGCGTGTCTGCGCCTCGCACCGGTGTGCTCGTCACAGCGTGCGCCGGAACAGCATCGTCGCCAGCGCCATGGAGAGGACCGCAAACAGCGCGAGGTACAGCAGATCGAAGCCGATCGCACCGAACCCGGTATTCTTGAGCACGAGACTCTTGAGCGCGTGCACCGCGTAGGTGAACGGATCGACCTTCGAGATCACGCGCATCCATCCGGGAAAGGCCTGCGTCGGATAGACCGCGCCGCTCGGAAAGTAGAGGAAGGTGTTGAGCAGGCCGAAGGTCGCGCGGGGAATCAGCGGATCATTCACGCGCACCATGAGCAGGAACATCATGCTCACGAGCGCGATCGCCGTCACCACGATCACCACGAACAGGCGGATCAGCCGGAGGGGCTCGAAGGGATTGGGTACGCCGGCGATCAGGGAGCCGATGGTCATCAGCACGAGCCCTGCGAGCACGGCCTTGATCGCCCCCGAGAGATTGAAGCCGAGGATGAGCTCGAGCCGCGTGATCGGTGTGACGAGATAGCCCTCGTGCAGGCCACGCGCCTTGTCATCCACGAAGATGATGCCGCCGCCGATCATGACCATCATGAAGATCGACATCACGATCGATCCGGGCAGCAGATACTGGATGTACGGGACGTACGGGTACATCTCGACGATGTCGAGCGATGTCTGCGTGCTCGTACGCTGCGCCGATGCGGCCGGCTGATTGTATGCCGCGATGAGACCCGTGTACGCCCCGGCGAGACTCGCGCTCACGAAGTTGTCGGTATTGTCCTCGATGAGGGCGACGCGAGGATCGTCGCGCACGAGTTTCCGCCGTGAGAAATCCGGAGGGATCGCGAGCACGCCGTTGAGATGGCCGTTTCGCAGGTCGCCGAGCGCCGCGCCCAAGTCGTTGTACATCTGCGGCTCGAAGATCTGCGCATTGGCGGCGACCGCATTCGACAGCTCGTGCAACCGAACCGCGGGCACGCCATGGTCCTGATCGACGAGGCCGACCGTGAGATGTTTCACCTGCCCGCCGAACGCGTAGCCGAGAACGATGAGCTGGATGATCGGCATGACGAGCGACATGACGATGAGCATCGGGCTGCGGCGAAAGCGCCGCAGCTCGCGCTCGATGATGGCCCACGTGCGATGCATGTCGCTCTCCTATCGGCCGCGGTTGATCATGACGGAACGATCCGCCGCCGACGGCTCCTGAAGCGAATCGCGCAGCTGGCGGCCGGTATAGTGCACGAAGACATCGTCCAGCGAGGTGCTCTCGACGGCGAGCGAGAGCACGCTGACGCCCGCATCCGCGGCGGCCGTGAGCATGGCGGTGGTCGTCTCGGGACCGTTGTCCGTCGCGATGCGTGCGATGTTCGCGTCGCCGGTCACGCGCTCCACGCCCGCGAGCGACTCCAGCGTATGTGTCCAGTCCGCGGGCGCCCCACCGAAGCTCGCCTCGATCGTGTTGGTGCCGGGTATCGACGCCTTCAGCCGGATGGGCGAGTCGAGCGCCATGAGGTGTCCGTGATCGACGATGGCAATCCGATCGCACCAGCTGTCCGCTTCGTCCATGTAGTGCGTCGTCAGCAGCACGGTGATCTCCTGCTGCTCCTTGACCTTCTTCACCATCTCCCACACGGCGCCGCGCGACACGGGGTCCAGCCCGGTCGTGGGCTCATCGAGGAAGAGCACGCGCGGATTGTGCACCAGTCCGCGCGCGATCTCGACGCGCCGGCGCATGCCGCCCGACAGCTTCTTCACGGGCTCGTTGGCCCACTGCGTGAGCTCCACCGCTTCGAGCAGGCGGGCGATGAGCTTGTCGCGATTCTCGCGCGGAACGCCGTAGAGCTTCGCGAAGATCAGGAGGTTCTCGTAGACGCTGAGCTCGAGATCGCTCGTGAGCGCCTGCGGAATGACGCCGATGACTTTTCGAACGCCGGTCGGGTCCTTGACGATGTCCAAGCCATCGACTCGCGCAGTGCCGGAGGTGGGTGGAATGAGCGTCGTCAGCATGCGGATGAGCGTCGACTTCCCGGCGCCGTTGGGGCCGAGGAGCCCGAAGATCTCCCCGCGATCGACGCTGAAGGAGATGTTGTCAACGGCGGTGAACTCGCCGAATTTCTTGACGATGTGCTCGACCTCGATCGCGGCGCGCATCACGAGACCGGCAGGAGCACGTAAGCCGTCATGCCGGTGGCGAGCCGTCGGTCCTTGTTGTCGATTCGCAACCGGATCTCGAAGGTCTTGATGTCGCGCTTGCTGCGACTTACATCGCGCTGCGTCGCGAACCCGGCATCCACACCGCGAAAGAAGAGGGTGGCATCACGCGTTTCGCCGGAGGAGAGGCGCACCTTGAGATGATCACCGAGCTTGAGGCGGCCGATGTAGCTCTCCTCGACGTCGGCCCGGACCCAGAGGTCGTCGGGATTGATGAGCGTGACGACGGGCGCGCCGGCCGCAACGACCTCACCCTCGCGAACCGCGCGCACATCGACGATCCCCGCGAGTGGCGCCCGGATCTCGGCGTAGCCAAGGCGGACGTTGGCCTTCGCCGTTTGGGCGGTGGCGGCGGCGCGCTGCTGCCGCGCGGCCGCGAGCGCGCTGCGCTTCATCGCAACCTGCTCTTCCTGCCCCCGCGCGAGCTCGAGCGCGGCACGCTGCGCGTCGACCTGCCGGTCGGCGGCTTCCGACTTCGCCTTGGCCACCAGAAAATCGGTGCGCTGCTGATCGGCGGTCTGCTCCGAGATGGCGCCGCTCTTGAGGAGGACGGTGAGTCGATCGTAGTTGGTTCGCGCATTCGCGAGATCCGCCGCCGCCTGCGCACGCTGCGCCTCCGCGCTCGCGACCGCGGCTTCCGCCTGGCGAACCAGCTGCGTCATCTGCTGCAACTGATAGCGAACCGCGGACTCGTTCTCGCGCACCTCGGTTGCGGCGCCCTCCGCGCTGTGGGCATAGTAGGCCTGGTCCGCGGCAAGCTCGTCGGCGGAAATGACGGCGAGGAGCTGACCGGCGGAAACGGAGTCGCCCTCCTTGACCAGGAGCTTCTGGACCTGGCCGCCAACCTGCGGGCTGACTACGACATCGTTTGTGGTGACGATACCGGTCAGAACGAGAGGCTTTTTAGGGGTGAGGGCGATGTAGGCGACGATCGCGACGACGATGAGAGTTGCCGCGAAGAGAATCACACGCTTGCGATTCATGAAGATGGGTATTCGGAGTTCTGGAACAGGCCCGCATTCGATTCAAACAACTGTATTAATCACACGTTTGAAAAGCAATGAGCCCACCTGACGGCAACCTTCCCACCCCCGTACCGATGAGTCGAGCCATACGGACGGCCACGGAGCCGTCGTGAAGGGGGGCATACGCGCGGAACGGCGCGAGAGCGCGGCGAAGATAGCGTCGGCCGCGCTCGCAGCGTGGATCGTGGGCATGCTGCTGCAATTCAATCCCATGCTCTTGTCCGGTCTTCGCCGAATGCAGAGTGATTGGGGCGATACCAGACTCAACAATTACATCCTCGAGCACGGCTATCGATGGCTGCTCGGCTTTCCCGGACACGAGAGGTTCTGGAGTCCGCCCGTGTTCTACCCCGCGCCGAACACCGCCGCGTACTCCGATGTCCTTCTGGGTGTCGCGCCGTTCTACTGGCCGTGGCGCATACTCGGGTTCCCTCCCGACACCTCCTTTCAGCTGTGGCTCCTCACCATCGGGACGCTGAATTTTGCGTCCGCGTTCTTGCTGCTCGCGCGCGGCTTCCGGTGCCGGCCGATCGCATCCGCCGTCGGCGCGATGCTGCTCTCGTTCGCATCGGTGCGCACCGCGCAGGTGATGCACGCGCAGCTCATCGCGCACTTCTACATCGTGATCGCCATCCTCGCCCTACTGGAGATCTTCAATGCGGAGCCCGAGCTCCGCGCCGGGGTCGCCTTTGTCGAGCGCCGCACGATGTGGGTGTTCGCGCTCGCCGGCGCCCTGGTCGCGCAGCTCTATTCGAGCTTCTACTACGCCTGGTATCTCGTCTTCGCGCTCGCCATCGCGGCGGTGTGGGCGATCGTCAATCCGGACTCGCGCCGACGTTTTTCGCTCACTGTTCGCGCCAACCTTCGCGCGCTCGGCGGTGCGGCGCTCGCATCGCTTGTCGCGCTCGCGCCGTTGCTCCGGCACTATCTGCTGGCCGAACAGCAGGTCGGCACGCGAAGCTATCTGGTGGTCGAGACGATGCTTCCGCGCCTGCAGTCGTGGGCGTACATGGGTCCGAGCAGCTGGCTCTATGGGTGGCTCGCGGCGCGCGAGTCTTTCCACAATCTGCCGATGGAGCATGAGCAACGCCTTGGGCTCGGCGCGGTGACGATCGTGTGCGCCGCATTCGGACTCTGGAAGGCACGGCACCGGCGTGATGTCCAGTTCGCGGTCATCGTTCCCGTCACGATGGCGCTGCTCGCCACGGAATGGCCGGGCGGCTTCTCGCTCTGGCACGCGATCTATCTCTACGTCCCGGGTGCCGGTGCACTCCGCGCGGTGTCGCGCATCGGCGTCGCACTCGTACTCCCTGCAGCGCTCGGCGTTGCCCTGCTCATCGACGACCTCGTGCGCGCGCGGCGCATTCCTCCCTCGCGAGCCGCGCATGCGCTGCGACGGAGAGATCTGATGCGACGCGCGCTCGTGACCGCGACTGTGATCGCGGCGGTCATCGCCGAGCAGGTACAGGAGCCGCGCTGGTACGACAAGAGCGAAGGGCGTGCGCGAGTGGCGCGAGTCGCCAACGCCATCGGCTCGAACTGCCAGGCCTTTCTCTACACGACCACGGGTGGTGCCGACGATCCATGGAACTACCATGCGGATGCCATGTGGGCATCGATGGAGCGCGATGTTCCGACGATCAACGGCTACTCGGGAAATCAGCCGCCGAGTTGGACGTTCTACGACATTCGCGTGCACACCCCGTCCACCGACAGCGCGGTGAGCGACTCCGTTGCGCAGTGGGCCGCGCTATGGCGCCTGGACCGTGCCCGCATCTGTCGAGTGCGAACGCCGCCGGGGTGATCCGCGCCCTGCTCAGTGCCGGAGTCGCCGAAGGGAGAGCGTCTTGATCTCGAAGCGCGTGAGCGGTACGTCGAGCACGAGTCCGTGGCCGCGCACGCCACCGGGGAGCTCGCGCTCGAGCAGATCCGTCTCCGCCACGTCCACAGGCGAAACGAATCGCAGGTGGGCGACGGTGGGGCGGCCGCTCGTCTCGACGAGCCGAACGATCGCCCGATCATCATCCTCCGCCCGCTTGAGCGCCCCAAGCTCCACTGACGAGGGCTCGACGGTGAGCCACGAGCCGCCTTGCGTCGTACCGGGATGCGCACGCACCTCGAGCGCCACGAGCGGCGCATTCAGCTCGGCAACCGCGTCGCGAATCTCCGGCGCCCGCCAATCGCCAGCGTGCGGTACGAGGCTCAGCGTCACGCGCTGAATCCCGATGTCCGAATGCGGGTCGGGCCACTTCGCGCTTCTGAGCAGCGTGACGAAGAGAGTGTCGCCACTCGCGCTGTAGCCGTATTTCCCGTCGTTCGCCACGGCGACGCCGAAGCCGTGGGCCGAAGCATCGAGCCATCGCTGCATGGGAGTCTCGAAGCGCGCGCTGTCGCGCTTCGTACTGGGGTGTGTCGGTCGCGCGATCGATGCGTACGGGATCTCGGCGCGCGTCGAATCTACGTGGAACGCCAACGGCAGCACGAGCTTGAGCAGGCGCTCTCGACCGCGCCAATCGATCGACAGCGCAATGTCGAGGCGCGCGGGAGCATCGCGGAGGAAGTAGCGCTCGGAAACGCGAATGCTGTCGCGCTCGCGAAGAACGGTGAGCGATGCGCCAAGCGCGGTGCGCACGACGGAGTCGACGCGGACGGCCCCATCGATCCAGGAGCGCTTTCCGCGGAGGTTGTCGATGTTCCAGGCCTGCCACTCGGCGGGAACGTCCTCCATCAGGAGCAGCGAGCCAGCGTTGGGCGCGAGCGATTCCCTGTGATGCGTCTTGTCGTAAAGACGAGCGATGTTTCCCGTAGCCGCATCGATCTCGACGCGGAGCGCATCGTTCTCGAGCACGCGCCTGCGTGAGGATGCTTGCTCGGCGCCTCGGGAGGGAGCCACCTTCGCGTCGCCTGCGAAGACGAGCGCGGTGCCGAGCGCCGGGACATTCTCGACGCGCACGTCGAGCCCGGAGTCGGAGTTCGCGCTGCTGAGCACGCGCCCCTGTGCGTCGCGCACCTGCGCGTCGCGCCCGAGAGGCAGGTGAACGATGCCGCTGCGCGTCCGGCCACTCGCGTTGAACACGAGAAACGACTTGTCGCCGGCATTTGCAGGGCGGGTGTCCATCGAGTCGGCGAGCGTGCTCAGCGATCGCTGGAGAATCGCGTGCGCGCTCGTCCTCGCCGCAGCGTAGGCCTTCGTCGCGTCCTGATAGACCTCGGCGATGGACGTGCCCGGGAGAATGTCGTGGAACTGATTGAGCAGCACCCGCTCCCACGCAGCGCGAAGCGAATCGTGCGGATAGGGCACGGGAGAGAGCGTGGCGGCGGCCTCGGCGGCGCCGAGCAGCGCTTCGAGCTCACGGTTGCTGCGCTTGGTGGCTGCTTGCGTCGTGTAGACACCGCGATGGAACTCGAGATAGAGCTCGTCGCGCAGCACCGGCCCCGCCTGTGCGTCCAGGCGCATGCGCGCGAGCGAGGAATCCGGCGCCGCGTCGCGCATCGCCGGAAACGTCGGCACGCGCCGAAGGTCGCGCGCGCCATCGAGCATCTGCATCGTGGGCCCGCCACCGTGATCACCCACGCCGTACACCGTGAGCATCCGCGGCGATGCGCTCGAGTCTCGCGTGATCACGAACTCCTTCGCCAGGTGCCGCGGCGCGAGATCGTGGTCGTACGCGTAGATGATGTCGGTGAAGATGCGCGAGCCATCGGGCCCCTCCCACCAGAAGGCGTTGAGGCCGGGCGGCCAGCGGTTCGTGTCGTTCCAGCGCATCTCTTGGGTGACGAAGAACTCGAACCCGCTCTTGCGGAGTATCTGCGGAAGCGACCAGGAAAAGCCGAACGAGTTCGCGAGCCACGCCACGCGCGCCGGTTTGCCGAAGAGGCGCGTGAAGGTGCGCTGCCCATAGAGCGCCTGCCGCACCAGCGATTCGCCGGACGGAATATTCGCGTCCGCCTCCACCCACCACCCGCCCACGGGATCCCAGCGATGCTCCTTCGCGAGTGCCTGGATGCGCGCAAGCAGCGCCGGATCCTGTTCCTCGAGCCATAGGTAGTACTGCGCCGATGACCCGGCGAAATGCATGTCCGGATACTTGGCCATGAGCTTCGTCGCCGTCTCCCACGTCGCCTGAATCGCGTCTCGACCCGAGTTGATCTGCCAGAGCCACGCCGCATCGATGTGCGAGTGTCCGACGATGTCGATGGTGTCGCGACGAATGCGCGCGGCGGCGGGGGTGAGTCGCGATACCCACTCTGCGATCGCTGCGTGATAGTCTCTCTTCGATGAATCGAGTGCGCCGCGAAGAATCTGCTGCGCAGCCGCGCTATCGGGAGCGGCGATGGAGGAGTCGCTCGTGAAGTAGCGTGCCCACTCCGCGCCATCGCGGATCTCCGCCCACCCGAGCTCCCGGATGCGGAGCCTCGGTGGATCCCACCACTGCCGTCGCGGCTCGATCACGATCGAGAGCGGCGCACCCGCGCTGCACGGTGCGCAGAGCGTTGCGTGACCGAGTGAGTCGGGCGCAAGCCGCACGCGGTTCGCGCTGACCGAGAAGGGAGGTCCGAACTCCGCCACCTCGGCGTCGAGCGTGAGACCGCCGAGCACCGGCGGGACGACGAGGTCGGTGTGAATGCGCTCGAGCTGGCGGCGCGTGGAGGAATCCGTGCTCGCGCTCAGCTCGAGCTCGCCGCCGCCGCCTGCGCCGCGCGCGCCGAGCCAGCGATCGATCACGATCGGTCGCGAGAGAAGCTCGAGGAGTGCGTTCGCGGTGATGGGGAGCGAGAGGTGTGAGAGCTCCGATTCGTCCGTGCGCACGACGGCGAGCGCGCCGCCCCTCAGCGCTCCGCGCGCCAGAGACATCCAGTCCGCGTTCGCACTCACCGAGAACGACTTGCCGGCCTCTCCATCCGGCAGGCGGAGGCTGGTGCCTCCGACGTCGAGCGACAGTCCACGCGTGGCCGCCCATCGCGTCGCGCACACTCGCAGCTGTACGCCCAGTGTGGACGCGGCACGGGTGCCGCCGCCTCGTGATGCCGCTGCTGGAAGGATCTCAGCATGCGCGGCCATCGTTACCGGGCCAAGCGTCACGGCGGGACGAG
>DATGDQ010000450.1:0-6398 GCA_035310785.1 Gemmatimonadaceae bacterium
AAACACGAATGTGAGTTCTCGTCTGGCCAAGCACCACGGCCGGCGAGAGGGCGATCGCCGCGATCGCGATGAGTTTGATCTTCATGAGCTCCCCCTGAAATTCAACAATGTGGACCCGGCCTACGGTGTTCGGCCTAAGTAGCGGATAACCAAGCAAGGTACGGACCGCTGGGACTAAATGTAGGGCATTCGTCATGCCAGCCTAAACTGGACCTAGATCACAAACACAATGACCGAACATCGCATGCTCGAAAGGCCCGCCCCTCGTCGGAAATTCCTCGCCGCGCTGGCTGCAGCCGCAGGTGCGACGGTGGTCGGAATCGTGGTTCCCCGCAGGCGCATGGAGGCCGCGGAAGCGCCGAGCGGAACGTGGGATCTCGCCTGGCTAGACGAGCTCAAAGGAAAACACCGGCAGGTGTTCGAAGTCGGGAAACTCGAGGACGTCCCCGGGCCGCTTCACGTCGTCGCGAACTACCTGGACGCGTGGCGAGACGCGTACGAGCTCGAGTATCCGGACATAAACACGGTTCTGAGCATCGCTGGCTCGGGTTTTCCAATCAACGCCGGGGACGCGATCTGGGCGAAGTACAAGCTCTCCGACAAGTGGCGCCTCGGCGACAGCGGTGGTAAGGAGGGAGCGATGCACAACGTGTTTCTGAACGCTCCCGCCAACGATGCGAAGCGCGCGTCGGTGAAGGCGTTGCAGGCGCGCGGAACGATCTTCTGCCAGTGCAACTTTGCGCTCAAGGCGATCGCCCGCGAGTTTGCGCTCGCGTCCCACGAGAAGCCCGACACGGTGTACGACGAGCTCGTGGCAGGGCTCAACCCCGGAGTACGGCTCGTGCCCGCGAACACGATGCTCGTCGGCCTCGCGCAGGAGCATGGATGTGCGTATGAATTCGTTTGAGCTCGTACGATAGGGGCGGCGATGCTCGGTGTTCCCCTCCTTCGCAAGTCGGACGTCGTCGCGGAGTGCGACAGATGCGGCGCGATGTTCGATCCCGGCGCCGGTGGCTACTGTCATCTGTGCAACCGGCTGCTGTGCGAGCAGCACTATCATGGCTCGCGGTGGCAGAAGCTCTGGCGCGTGCTCACCGGTCGCACGATCTGCCGCGAGTGCGCGAGCCCGTCGATCGCGCCCTAGCTCGTACGCCGGCTAGTGTGAAGCGGAGTCGCGCGGGGCGATGAGCGGCGACAGGCGCTTCCTGTTCTCCTCGATCGTGCGCACGTAGCCGAGCGTTTCCTTGTAGCGCCAGCGAGGAACGGTGGGCGCCACGCTCTCGATGCTTGGCCATGCACGATGATCGAGCTTCGACGCCTTGGCCACTCCCTGCGCGCGAAAGATCGTTCCCTCGCCCGCGTTGTAGCCGCCGAACAT
Source organism: Gemmatimonadaceae bacterium (assembly GCA_035310785.1). Classification (GTDB taxonomy): domain Bacteria; phylum Gemmatimonadota; class Gemmatimonadetes; order Gemmatimonadales; family Gemmatimonadaceae; genus FEN-1250. Next base: position 1,379 of record DATGDQ010000450.1, read on the forward strand.
GAATCGCCAGCGATCGTCTTCGGGAACGCTGTCTTTCCAGAGCGTCCACATGTCGCGGTCGTGCATGATTCCCGCGGCGATGTTCCACTGCGGATCATCGATCGACGTCATCTCCGGCCGGTGAGAGGTGATGTCGTGATAGGTGGATGGCATGAGCTGCATGATGCCGCGTGCGCCCACCCAGCTCTTCGCGGTGGGCGACAACCCGCTCTCGGCCATCCCCTGCGCCTTGAACAGCTTCCAGTCGAAGCCGATGCCGAAGTACCGTTTCGCATATTTCTTGAAGTACGAATCGTACCTGTCGGACGGAGCTCGCTGCGCTGCGCCGCGCCGCGGGCTTCCTGCGCTCGCCAGCGAGACGAGCGCAGCGCAGAGCACGGTACGCCACGCGAGACTCACGCGATTGCTCAATTGAGGGCGCGACCCACGATGAGCGCTATGGCGATGAACAGCGCCGCAATGAAGATGGCCACCGCGACATTTCCCTTCTTCAGCTCCTGCGCGAAATCCACCTGCGGGGTGAGACGGTCGAAGACGCGGTACGACACCCACATCAGGACGATGCCCAGTGCGGCATAGAGGAAATTGACTGCTATGATCTTCCAGTCCATTGCGCGCCTCTGTTGGCGGTTGGGGGTGCGAAACGCCCTCCGAAAGTCGAATATAGGTGTGGCGGGGTGAGCAGCAACTCGCGCCGGCCCCCCGAAACAGGACGACGCTGAGTGACGTAGGTAGCAGGGCCGGACGTCAACCACGAGGACCACGATGCCCCACGCGCTTCAACAGACATCAACCCCACCCGCCGACCCGTCTGCCAACGACCTCGCGGCGCAGATTCGAGCGCAGGTGAACCAGCAGCTCAAGCAGGCGGGAGTGTCCGAGCAGGCCGCGCAACGCGCCGTCGATGCTGCCGCACAGCAGGCCAAGGGGATCACGGTCACGGAGGATGGCAAAGGGGTCACGACAATCACGAAGAACGGCCGGGTGATCACGGTCCACACACCGGGGGTGCAGGTTGCACCACTCCCTCCGCTGCCACCGCAGGAACCGGTCATCGCTGGCTCGAGCACGACCGTGCCCGTCGACCCACCCCTCGACATTCCTCAGCGCGTGGAGAATCTCGGCTACGCGCTCTTTCTCATGATCGCCGTCGTCGCGGTCGGGAAGCCACTCGCCCGCGCGCTCGGTAGTGTCATCGAGCGCCGCGCCCTCAAGCCTGCCATGCCGGCCGAGTTCGGGGCGCGCCTCGAGCGCATCGAGCAGGGCATCGAGTCCGTCTCGATCGAGGTCGAGCGCATCTCCGAATCGCAGCGCTATCTGCTCAAGGTGCAGGCGCCCGATCGCGTCGAGATTCCGCGGAGCGCCAGCTGACCGACGGCTTCGGCCAGCCATACTACGATCGCTGGTACCGTCATCCTCGGCATCGCGTTTCGACCGCGGCCGAGCGCGCGCGCATCGTACGCACGATCATCTCGCTCACGGAGCAGCTGCTGCGGCGCCGCGCGCGCAACGCGCTCGACGTCGGATGCGGAGAGGGGCTCTGGCGCGCGGCGCTTCGGCGCGAGCGCCCGCATCTCGCCTACCAGGGCATCGAGCCGAGCGCGTACGCGGTCCGGCGTTTCGGCGCTCGCCGCAACATTCGCCGGGGAGACCTCTCGTCGCTGGCCACGGCCGCCGCTCGCGAGCGCTTCGACATCATCGTCTGCAATGACGTGCTGCACTATGTCCCCGCTCCGGAGCTTCGATCGGCGATGCCGGCACTCGCGGAGCGGTTGCGCGGCGTCGCCTATCTCGGTCTGTTCACGAGCGCCGATGACATCGAGGGCGATCTGCACGGCTATCTGAAACGATCGCCCTCGTTCTATCGACGCGCCTTCGAAAGGGCGGGCCTTCGTTCGGTGGGCATGCACTGCTGGATCCCCGAGACGCTCGCGCACGATTGCGCGGCGCTGGAGCTCAGCGGCGCTTGACCTTCACGCCACAGCTCGCGAGCAGGTGCGCGGGCTCTGCAGCGGCAGGAAAGAGATCGTGCGCGCGCATCGCATGCGGCTTCACGAGGTCGCATCGCGTGCGCTCCGCGCCGAGCTCCGCGATTCGTATCTGGATTCGATAGCTCCCAGGGTCCGCGATCGCCGCGCGATCGTAGGCCACGATCGTGTTCGCCGATGAGAACATTCCCATCGCCACGAGCTGCGAAACCGACCGCAGCGAGAGCAGGAGCGCGATCGCGAGAGCGCCACAAACGAGCACGAGGCCGCGAGCGGTGGCCGTCGAAAGTGGGATCGACATGCGCGTCGTCGCCGGGGGCGAGAGCGCACCGATGAGCGCAAACACGAAGAGCGTCGGCGCGGCGAGCAGCAACGACGCGTCGAAGCAGCCGACGACGACAGTCGCGGCGAGCGTAGCGAGGAGCGTGAGCGGCGGGAGAAACTCGTCGAGATCGAGGGAATTGCGCATCGCACGAAGGGCCAGCACCACGAGGCCGATGAAGGCGAGTGCGAAGGCGAGCGTCGCCGGCAGACCCCGCTCCGCCAGCATCGCGATCCAGTCGCTGCTCGGCCAGGGATTCGCGGTCATGCCGTCGTCGTGATCGATGGACGGGTCGCCCTTTGCCGCCACCCTGGGATAGACGACCGGCCAATTGCCCGGCCCGACTCCCAGCAGCGGATGCTCAATGGCGAGCCTGAGCGAGGTGCCGTATTGCACCAGACGCCCGTGACCGCTCCCCTCGCGGTAGTTCACCACCCCGGTGACGGTGTCGAGATAGGGCGAATCACTCTTCCAGTTGAGCGAGTTGGGAACGAGGATGGCCGCGGCTGCGCCGACTGCTGCGAAAGCGGCGGCGAGTGGATAGCGGCGCGCGATCCGGGGGTCGCGCCAGCGACGCTGCGCCACCCAGACGCCGAGCGCGAGAACGAGCGCGCCGGCGATCACGGCGAGCATCGCGGCTCGACTGCGCGAGAGCACGAGCGCCGCCGCGAGAATGCCGAGGGCGATGCTCGAGGCGAGGATCGCGCGCGCGCGAGGAGCCAATAGAAGCAGCAGGAGCAGAGCTGGCGCGCCGATCGCGGCCAGATGCGCGACGAAGTTTCTGTTGCCGAATGTTCCGCCGGGTGATCGGTTCAGCGAGAAATAATCACTCGTGATGCCGTACGCCTGCAGCAGAGACATGACGGACGCGAGCACGATCGCGGTGACCAGCGCGGCAAGAAGCGGCCAACGCGATCCGGCCTCGGAGGTGGCGCGCGCGGCGCAAAGGATGACCAGCCCCGAGAAGGTGATGCCGACGGCGCGCGCCGCCGCCCAGTGGTTGGTGGCGAGGGCGGCCGAGAAGATTCCGAGAAGGAGAAAGACACCGAACAGGGTCTCGACACGCGTGAGGTCGAGGCGGCGCGCTCCCTGCAGACTGGCGATGATCAACGCGAGCGCCGTGAGGTGCAGCGCGAGCTCCTTTGGAACAAAATATCGATCGAGCTCGAATAGCTTATAGGTCGCGGCGGCCAGCACGATGGCGATCGCGCCGCTTTGCAATACCCGCAGTGCCCCTCGGTCGGGGGTGGTATCAGGCATGGCACAAGATAAGCGCGCGAGCGCTCTGGAAAATCAATCGGCGGCCCCGTAGCCTACGTTCATGACACCCTGGGTCAAACGACTGCTCATCGCGAACGTCGGCGTGTATCTGCTGCAGCTGGCGTATCCCGAGCTGACATCGCTGTTCGCATTCTCCGCGTCCGGATTCCTGTCGGCACCCTGGACGCCGATCACGTACATGTTCGTGCATGGCGGCATCGGGCACATCTTCTTCAACATGCTCGTGCTGTACTTCTTCGGGCCCAGAGTCGAAGCGCGGCTCGGAGGCGGCCGTTTCATCACGCTCTATCTCGTGAGCGGGCTGACTGGCGCACTGTTGTCGACGTACAACCCGGCGGTGCCCATCATTGGAGCGTCCGGCGCGATCTTCGGCGTCGAGCTGGCGTACGCACGCTATTGGCCTCGCGACAAGATCTACATCTACGGCGTGCTGCCCATCGAGGCGCGCTGGCTGATCGTCATCATGACGATCGTGTCGTTCTTCGGCATCGGCGGCTCCGGGATCGCGCATCTCGCGCATCTCGGCGGCTTCCTCGGCGCCGCCATCTATCTCTATCTACTCGAGCGCGCCGGAGCGCGCGGCGGTCCCGTGAAGTCCGCCCCGGTTCGGGCGCAGGTGAAGCAGCCGTCCCCACCCCGCGGCGATGACATGCGCCGCTGGTCCACCATCCCTCGCGGCGAGCTGCACGAGATCAATCGCCAGGAAGTCGATCGCCTGCTCGACAAGATCAGCCTGAAGGGAATTGACAGTCTCACGCCCGCCGAGCGCGCGGCGCTGGACAGGTTCAGCAAACAGAAGAGCTAGTTCCCTCTCATCCGCCGCATGTCGGCGAGTATCGCGTTCGGGCTGATCGGGCGCCCCAGGAAATCCGTGATCACATCCGCCGAGGAGCGTGCGAGTCCAAAGCGGTAGATCCGGTCCGACATGAACGCGTACCACGTCGGATCGCCCGTGGTGAACTCGCCGTGCAGCTCCCGCACGCGAGCGCGGATGTCGGCGATGATGATTGCCCCGATCGCGTAGTTCGCCATGTAGCCCGGTGAGTCGATGAGCTGACCGCGCATCGCCCACCAGCTCAGCTCCGGATGCGGAGTGATGTGCAGGTACCGGCTCGTGATGTCGCCCCAGATCCTGTTCGGATCCGCGCTCGGATCGCGATGCATGCGCACCTCGAAGAGCGCCCACGCGATGTCGAGCACGACACCTGCGTACCGCGCGCGCAATCCCATCGCCGTCGGCACCGAGTCGCCCAGGTAGTGCATCTGCCAGCGTGGCTCGTATACCTCGAGCGCGGCGACGTCACCGAGTCCTTCCGTGAATGCGTCGTTGTCGGGCCAATCGAGAAACGCCGGTCGCTGATGGATCGCAGCGATGTGCACGGCGTGTCCAGTCTCGTGGAGCAGCTCCTCGAGGTTGTCGAGCCCGCCC
>DATGDQ010000451.1:0-5910 GCA_035310785.1 Gemmatimonadaceae bacterium
CGATTCGGCGGCTCGTAGCTGTTGTCGGCGGCGAGATTCGGCTGGGCGATGTAGGCCAGGTGGTCGTGCATCCCGACGATTCCCGGCATCACCGAGTAGCCGCGTAGATCGAGGACCGTCACGCTGTCGCCGGGAGTCGCATCCGCACCCGGCGTGATCGCCGCAATCCTCCCGCCGGCGATGCGCACGTTCTCATCGGCGCGTGGCGGACCCCCGGTGCCATCGATGATCTGCACGTGCTCGAGAATGACCTCGCGCGCGCTGACGCGAACATACTTTCTCACCTGCGACCCGAGCGTATCGGCGTGTCCCTCCGCCACGCCCGCCGCATGTGACGAGGAAGCCGGTGATGTCATCGACCGTGCCACCCTGAATCCCAGCATGATGTCGCGGAAGCTTGCAGGATTGCGCTCACGAGTGGCGCTGCGCAGAAGCCAGGCCGGGTGCGACCAGGAGCCGCCACGGTCCACGCGAAGACACGTCGTGTCCGATTCGTCCGCATTCCCCTCGTGCGGCGCTTTCGCGTAGCTCTCGGCGTAGCAATCCTGCGTCCACTGCCAGACGTTTCCGGACATATCGAAGAGGCCGAACGCGTTCGAGGGCTTGGAGCCCGTCTCGTGAGTCCGCCCCCCTGCGTTGCTCGCGAACCACGCATGATCAGGCGCCGCATCCGCGGAGTCACCCCACCAGAACTTGGTCGATGCGCCGGCCCGTGCCGCGTACTCCCACTCGGCCTCGCTCGGCAGTCGGTAGCGCACGCCGGAAGATGCAGTGCCCGAGCTGCGCAGTTGAGCGTTCAGCCATCCGACATAGGCCTGTGCATCGTGCCAGCTCACGCACACGACGGGCTCACGATCGGTTTGAACGTAGCCCGGATTCTTCCAGTCGAGGTTCGGCTGTTGGATCCACTTTCTGCCGTCAAGCCCGCATCCGTCTCCCGACGAATATCCCGTCTGGCGAACGAAGGTCGCGTACTCACCTCGCGTCACATCGTATCTGCCGATCGCGAACGACGGTATCGACATCTCGTGTTGCGGCGACTCATCGGCAACGGATGCCGGAGTCGCACCGTGTGCCGTGGCCCACTTCTGCTCGGCTGGAGACGAGCCCATGGTAAATGTGCCTGCCGGCACCACGATCATCTCCGGGCAGCTCGCGCAGTCCCGGAGCACCGATCCGGCCCTCATCCCGGCAAGGGAATCCTGGTGCTGGCCATTCGCATTCCCGGCGTACGGAATGATCGCGAGAAGAAGTGTCACGAAACCGCCTCGCATCGTTCGCATCTGCACCTCCTCGTAATCGTGTGAACCGCAGCACGTTATGTCGCGCGGGCGCAGTGGCCAACGCACACGAGGTGGGGAGCCGCATAGGCGTGATATCCGCTGCCGTTCGTGTGATTCGATGCACTGTTGCTCTCACCGAAGACGGAACCCATGATTGCGCATGACCTCCCTGGGCAGGAACAGCGTCCGTCTCATCGCGCTCACGCTCGTGGTCGGCACGTTCTTCACGGCGCAGGAGATCGCCGTGGATCTCGTTCGCCGGCATCCGGAGCTCGTGGGCCAGGATGCTGTGAGCGGACTCGAGTTCTGGGTCGTGTGGGCGCTCCTGGCGCCAGCCGTGCAGCTCGCCGTGCGCCGTTGGCCGCTGGACGCGAAGCCCGTGTACCGTTCGGTACTACCGCATGTAATCGTCTCGATCTCGCTCGCCGCGCTTCACAACCTGATCACGCTCGGCGTTCAGGCCCTCACGCTCTCGCTTCGCGAGGGACTGCGCTTCGAGGCGGCGCTGGTCGCCAGCGGGAGTGCGGTGGCGTTCGTGTGGGGCGCGTTCACCGGGGTGGTCTTTTATGCCGTAATCGTGATGGTGTATACCGTGCTGCGCTTTCAAGGTCTGTACGTCGCCGAGCAGATCGGGGCCGCCAAGCTCGAGTCGGAGCTCACGCGCTCCAAGCTGGAGGCACTGCGCTCGCAGCTCCGTCCTCACTTTCTGTTCAACACGTTGAACGCGATCTCGGTCATCATCGCCGAGGATTCCGCGAAGGCGCAGCAGATGATTTTGCGGCTCTCGACATTGCTCCGGCGAAGTCTCGATGAGGAGGCGCACGAGGTTCCGCTGCAGCAAGAGCTGGCGTTCGTGAACGACTACCTCGACATCCAGCGCGCGCGCTTCGGCGACCGCCTACGTGTGAATGTGGACATTGACCCCGAGGTGAACGATGCTTTCGTGCCGGTTCTTCTCCTGCAGCCTTTGCTGGAGAATGCCATCGAGCACGGACGGTCGGATGGCACGTGCACGAGTGTCGTGCTGCGAGCGAGTCGCGTGGACGATGTGCTGTTCGTCACGCTGACTGATGACGGCCCTGGTCTACGCGACGGAGATGTCACGCGCGAAGGAGTCGGGCTCGGCAACACCCGGGTGCGTCTGCGGCATCTCTATGGCGCGCGTGCATCCGTACAGCTGATCGCCGCGAATGGGGGAGGCGAGTCAGCCGGCGCGTGCGTCGACATTCGCCTTCCGTATCGAGATTCGCTCCCATGAAGGTCCTCGTCGTCGACGATGAGCCGGTCGCGCGCCGAGGACTCCGCCGACAGTTGGAGCCCCTGGCCGGCGTGGTGTGCGTGGGCGAGTGCGGGAGCCGCGACGAAGCCGTCGCCGCGATCGTCGAGCGATCTCCGGACGTCGTGCTCCTGGACGTGCAGCTCGGACGCGCCAATGCCTTCGAGATCATCGAGGAGATCGGCGTCGATGCGATGCCGCTCGTCATCTTCATCACCGCCTATCACCGGCACGCCCTCAAAGCGTTCGAGGTTCACGCGCTCGACTACGTGCTCAAGCCGGTCGATCCCGTCCGGTTGCAGGAAGCCATCGAGCGCGCCGCGTCACTACTGTCTCTGAAGCGCGGTGCATCGCTCGCGGACCGGCTCGAGGGACTTCTCTCGCAGCACGTCGCTGCCGCGCGAGCTCCCGCACCGCCTGCATCATCCGATCGCATCGTGGTTCGCGATGGAGGGCGCCTCTCTCTGCTCGACATCGACCGGGTGGAGTGGTTCGAAAGCTCCGGCAACCTCGTGCGCGTGCACAGTGGAGGCCGCACATTTCTCGTGCGCACCACCATGGATCGCATCGAGCAGCGAGTCGCGTCGCGGGACACGTTCCTGCGAATCCGGAGGTCGGCGATCATCAACGTTCGAGCGGTTGCGACGCTCGAGCGGTACGACAAGGGCACCTATATCGTGCAGCTGCGGAACGGGACGAAGATCATCTCGAGCCGCTACTACCAGCCTGGACTCCGCAGGCTGCTGCAGGCCCATCCGTAGGAGACGCCGGAAGATTGTAAGAAGCCAGGCGCGAAGCGACCTCTTCGAGAACATTCGTTGCGATCGCTGGGGATTGAAACTATCCTATCCCTAACCTCGTTATTGGAAGCACCATGCCACGTGACGCCAGCGATCTCCTCCACGGCACGCTCGACGTGCTCGTTCTCAAGACGCTCTCCTGGGACGCCATGCACGGCTACGCGATAGCCGAGTGGATCGAGAAGCGCGGCGGGGGCGAGCTCGTAATCGTCGATGCCGCGCTCTACAAGGCACTCCATCGCCTCGAGGACGCGGGCTCCATCGTATCCGAATGGGGCGTGTCGGAGAACAATCGCCGGGCCAAGTATTACTCGCTCACCGCTCACGGCCGCGCGCAGCTGCGAGCCGAGGCGGCGACGTGGAAGCGCTACGCGAGCGCGGTGCACCGCATTCTCGAGACCGCGTAACGTGCGCATACCCGCCGGCGTCCGACGCGTCTTCCGGCTACCGAGCACTCGCGAGCGTATCTCCCGCGATCTCGACGACGAGGTGCAATTCCACGTCGACATGCGAGCGACGCGCCTACGCGAGCAGGGCTACTCCGACGTCGAGGCGCAGACCGAAGCGCTGCGCCGCTTCGGCGACGTCGATGACCTGCGGGACTACTGCGTTTCGATGGAGGTCGCCCACATGCATCGCGCGCACATCCGAGAGCGAATCGAATCGCTGGAACAGGATCTTCGCTTTGCGATGCGGCAATTCCGCAAGTCGCCAGGATTCGCCTTCGTCGCGACACTGACCCTCGCGCTCGGCGTCGGCGCCACGACGGCCATCTTCAGTGTCGTGAACGGTGTGGTGCTGAAGCCTCTGCCGTTCGAGCGCTCGGAGCAGATGGTGCAGCTCTGGGGACTCGACTCCAAGGGGCACCACCTCTCGTTCGCCGACCCGACGTTCGATGCGGTGGCGTCCGAAACACGCAGCTTCTCCGCCGTGGCGGAGTACGCGCAGAATGGAATGTCGATCGTCGATGACGGCGAGGTCGAGAGGGTGCGCGGGGCCGCCGTCTCGAGACAGTTCTTCGACGTTCTCCAGACGAAGCCCATGCTCGGGAGGCTGTTCGTGCCCGAAGAGCAGCAGCTCAACGCCCCGATGGCCGTCATCATCAGCCACGGTCTCTGGGTGCGCCGCTTCGGATCCTCGATGAGTGCGATTGGAAAGACACTCATGTCCGACCGGAAGCCCCTCACGGTGGTGGGTGTGTTGCGGGATGGGCAGGAGTTTCCCGCGGGAACGGAGGTGTGGTATCCGCGCGAGATCTTCGAGAAGAACACGAGCTATACCGCCCACAACTGGCGCGTCATAGGCCGCGTGAGGAGCGGCCTCGCGATTAATCAGGCGAAGCGCGAGCTCTCGATGACACTGCAGCGGCTGCACGCATTGCTGGGCGAGGCGACGTGGACGTTCGATGGAACGGTGATACCGCTCCGCGAGCAGATCGTGGGGAGCATTGAGCCACTGTTGTTCCTTCTTCTCGCCGCCTCCGCCGTGCTGCTCCTCATCGCGTGCGCGAACGTCGCGAATCTGCTCATCGCGCGTATGGCGGTGCGAGAGAACGAGATCGCCGTGCGTCTCGCGATCGGCGCCGGCCGCGGACGACTCGCGCAACAGCTGCTCATCGAGGCGTCGCTGCTCTCCGCGGTCGGATGCATCGGCGGAGTGCTGCTCGCGTGGGCGGGCATGCGGGTGCTGCTGGCGCTCCGGCCCGAGAGCATTCCTCGCGTGAGCGAGCTGCGCATCGACTGGATCGTTCTCCTCTTCGCGATTCTCGTGTCCGCGGGCACCGCCGTCGTGCTCGGTCTCGTCGCCGCGTGGCGCGGCGCGCGAGGCGACCTGCGAGCGGCGCTCGCGCAGTCGCAGCGGACGCAGGGCGGCGGGGGTGCGAGCTATCGCCTTCGCGGCTCGCTCGTTGTCGTGCAGCTTGCGATGACCGTGGTGCTGCTGGTCGGGGCAGGGCTGCTCACACGCAGCTTCGTCCGCCTGATGACCATCGATACCGGATTCCGCACGAAGGGCGTGATCGTCGCGGATCTCTCGTTCGATGCCGGCGAGGGCCCGGACCGTGTCGCGCGCCGCACGCGGTACGTGGACGAGATCGTGACGCGTGCGCGGTCGTTCCCCGGCGTGACGGCGGTGGGCGTGTCGGATGCCGAGCCCTTCGCGGGCGGGAGCAGCAACGGACAGTTCATCGAGCTCTCGAGCGCCGATGCGACGCGCGCGCCCGCGGATCTCACGAAGGACCTCGAGATGATGATGCGCGACAAGGCGCATACCGGGTACGCAACGTATCGTCTCGCAAGCGGCGACTACTTCCGCGCGCTCGCCATCCCGCTCCTGAACGGTCGGCTGTTCGACGAGACCGATCGCCCCGGCGCGCCCCACGTCGCGATCGTGAACGCCGCGCTCGCGAAGAAGCAATGGCCCGGCGACAGCCCGCTCGGGAAGGTGATCGAGTTCGGCAACATCGACGGGGATCTCACGCCGATGACCGTGGTCGGCGTGGTCGGCGATACGCGTGAGGAGGAGCTCGCGGCCGAACCGCAGCCGGCGATCT
>DATGDQ010000452.1:0-9465 GCA_035310785.1 Gemmatimonadaceae bacterium
CGTGCCGGGGCTCCCGGATTGGATAACCCGGGAGGCGTATTCACACGCCTGCATCAGTGCGGGCTGGTGGCCGGGCTCACTCGGCAGCCCGGTTTCGGAGCCGGTGTTCTACGCCTATGCGTATCCCGAGCCGGTCGGCTGCCCCACGGCGAAGATCCGTCCGGACGCGGGCTCCTACCACGATGTGATGCACGAGTGGCTCTTGCCGTACGAGGCGGTGCGCGCGGCCGCGGATCCGGATTCCATGGCGCTCGACTTCTTCCAGAGCACCTATGAAGCCGCAGCGACGCTGGGCAACTGGGATCGCGCGTCGCTCGAGCGCACCGGAAGCGCGCACCCCACGTGAGTGTTCAGAGCATGTACTGCATGTTCGAGCTTCCGGTCGGATAGGAATAGATCATCTTCTTCAGCTCTGCCGCAGGGATATCGAAGCGTATCGCCATGGCGAACAGGTTTATCACCTCGTCGCCGTGACCGCCCAGGATGTGCGCGCCTAGCACGAGATCCGTCTGGTCATCGATGATCGTCTTGAACATTCCGGCGGGCTCGCGCACGCGGCGATTCGTGAACCAACGTGATGTGTCTCCGGTCGAGACACGCACCTGGAGGCCCTTCGCGCGTGCGGCCTTCTCCGTGAGTCCAACGGCGGCGAGTGGGGGATTCGTGAAAACCACGCTCGGAACGCCGCGCAGATCCGGACGCATGTTGTTCCCATGGAGCAGATTCGCCGCGACGACCGATCCCTCGTGTCCCGCGACCGGCGTCAACGGAATCGATCCCGGCACGCTCACGACATCCCCTGCAGCATACACGCGCGGATTCGAGACGCTTTGGAGAAACTCGTTCACGCGGATCGATCCGTGATGCTCGAGCTCGATCCCGCCGGCGGCCGGGCACAAACGCTCGCTGTTCGGCACGCGGCCGGCACCATGCACGACCAAGTCCGTCTCGATCTCGTGCATGTTGCCGCCATGACCCACGCACACGCGGAAGACCCCTGATGCCGCATCATGCTCGACGGCACTCACGGAGTGATCGAGCCGCACATCGATGCCGATCTCTCGCGAGTGCTCCAGCAGCCGCTGGACGAGCGTCTCGTCGAATGAGGGAAGCGGTGAGCCGCGACCGAGCACGATCACTTCCGCACCCGCACTGTGCGCCAGATGCGCGAACTCGAGCGAGATGTATCCCGCACCCACGAACGCGATTCGCCGTGGCAGCGAGTCGAGATTCATGAACTCCGTGCTCGAGATGACGTGCATCTCGCCGGGAATCCCGAGCGTCCGCGGGGACGCCCCCGTCGCGATCACGACATGATCCGCGGTGAGCTCGCGACCGGCCACGGCGATGCGATTCTCGGCAATGAACCTCGCCGCGCCATGTAGCGTCTCGATCCCCTCATTCCGGAATGCTTCCTCACGACTCGCGGGCACCGGATCCGTGAAGCTCCGCTTGAATTTCATGAGCGCTGGCCAATCGATCGACGCCTGGCCCACGACACCGTGGCCTTGCATACGACGTTGCCACGACACGACTTCCGCAGCGCCGACGAGCACCTTCTTCGGGTCACAGCCGCGATTTCCGCAGGTCCCGCCGAACGGTTGATCGTCCGCGATGGCGACGCGCCAGCCGGCCCTTCGACAGGCGTACGCAGGCGTGGATCCGCCCGCTCCAGTGCCGAGCACGATCAGGTCAAATTGGTCATTCATGGTCCTCTCGCACCCGTTAAGCCGCTCATTGTGGCCTCGGAACCAAATGCACCGTTCTTGCCCTAGTCTCGGTGGATTGTCCCCGCGTAAGCTCCCGTAATGGCTGTTCCCGTCTCAAGGGTTCCAATGATAACGTCGCTCCTGTCCAGCGATTCCGCAGTGATGCCTCCTGCGCGCGAACAAAGTCAGCCGTCGCCACTCTCGATCGCTCAACGCTTCGAGGCCGTGCGCGCTCAGACCGAACGTCTGTGCGAGCCACTCGATACCGAGGACTACGTCGTCAGCAGCATGGCCGACGTGAGCCCCACGAAATGGCACCTCGCCCACACCAGCTGGTTCTTCGAGACGTTCATCCTCGGCCCTCACGCCCCGGAATATGTCTCGCCGAATCCGCGCTACGCCTATCTGTTCAACTCGTACTACGTGCAGGCCGGCGAGCGTCACTGTCGCGCGAAGCGGGGACTCGTCACGCGGCCGACGGTCCGCGAAGTATTCGAGTACCGCGCACACGTGAACGAGGCGATGCGCGATCTCATGCAACGCATCGCGACAGATCCGCAACATCCGGCGCACACCCTCATCGAGCTCGGGCTGCATCACGAGCAGCAGCATCAGGAGCTGCTCGTGACGGACATCAAGCATGTCTTCTGGATGAATCCACTCCGCCCCGTCTATCGCGAGAGGCCACAACGCGCACGGAGCGATGCAATGACGCTCGAATGGCATGCGTTCGCGGGAGGCGTGCACCAGATCGGGCATCAAGGTCGCGGCTTCGCGTTCGACAATGAAGGACCCGCGCACCGGCAGTTCCTCGAAGACTTCAAGCTCGCCTCGCGCCTCGTCACCAACGGCGAGTATCTCGAGTTCATGAACGATGGTGGATATCAGCGTCCGGAGCTCTGGCTTTCGCCGGGGCTGGCGATCGTGCAGGAGCGCGGATGGAAGGCACCGTTCTATTGGGAGCGCGACGGAGACGAGTGGACCGAATTCACCCTGGCTGGCACGCGACCGATCGCGCTCGATGAGCCGGTGTGTCACGTGAGCTATTACGAGGCGGATGCATACGCGCGGTGGGCCGGGCGCCGCCTGCCGACGGAGGCGGAATGGGAAGTCGCGGCGCGCGGCGCGCCCATTCGGGGAACCTTCGTCGAGAGCGCGCGCTTTCATCCTGCGCCCGCGAATCCAGAACGGGCGAGCGAGAGCGGCCTCATGCAGCTCTACGGCGATGTATGGCAGTGGACGCAGAGCGCGTACGTGGGCTATCCGGGGTTCAAGCCGGACGCGGGCGCGATCGGTGAGTACAACGGAAAGTGGATGGCCGACCAGTGGGTACTGCGCGGCGCCTCCTGCGCGACGCCGGAGTCGCATGCGCGCCTGACATATCGAAACTTCTTCCCATCGGATGCTCGATGGCAGTTCATGGGGATTCGGCTTGCCGATCATGCGTGACGAGGGATCGACGGCGGCATCTGCATCGCGGCAAGGCGTGCCGCGCATTGTGCAGCGGCCGGCTGCGCGACCGATCCGCGAGGAGGTGCTGCGTGGGCTGCTCTCCGAGCCGAAGACGCTTCCGCCAAAGCTCTTTTACGACGAAACAGGCGCGGCGCTGTTCGAACGGATCTGCGAGCTGCCGGAGTACTATCTCACGCGCGCCGAGCTCGAGATTCTTCGCGCGCGCGCCGGCGACATAGCCGAGCTCGCAGGGCCACGTGTCGCGCTGCTCGAATACGGGAGCGGCGCCGGCGTGAAGATTCGGCTGTTGCTCGATGCGCTCGAATCGCCCGCGGCGTACGTGCCGATCGACATCTCGCGCGAGCAGCTTGGCCGCGTCGCGCGCGAGCTCGCGTCCGAATATCCTGCGGTCGCGATTCGGCCACTCAATGCCGACTACACGTTGCCGCTGGCGGTTCCTCCGCTGCCGGAAGGATCGCGAAGAGTCGCATTCTTTCCCGGCTCCACGATCGGCAATTTCCACCCCATGGAAGCCGCGATCTTCCTCGGCCGCGTTCGTCGCGCAGTGGGAATGGGCGGGGCGCTCATCCTGGGCGTCGATCGGCGGAAGAGCGCATCGACGCTCAACGCCGCGTACGATGACTCCGCGGGTGTGACGGCTGCATTCAACCTCAACATCCTCGCGCGCCTCAATCGCGACCTGCACGCGCACTTCGATCTGCGCACCTTTGCGCATCGCGCCTTCTTCAACCCGCGCGCGAGCCGCGTCGAGATGCATCTGGTGAGCACGGCCGAGCAGATCGTGAAGGTCGCGGGCGAGCTGATTCACTTCGAGAAGGGCGAATCGATCTGGACCGAGAGCTCGTACAAGTACGATCGCACGCGACTGGAGGAGCTCATCGAAACCGCCGGTTTCCGCATGCGGAAGCTGTGGACGAACGGGAAGCGCCAGTTCTGGGTCGCCTACCTCGAGGCGGTATGACGCAGGTGGGCGGGCGCCACCGCTCGTTCGACGAGCGCGAGGGCGCCATCCACCAGTAGCGCCAGTGCGGCGGCGGGGAGCGCGCCGGACAGGATCATGTTGGTGTCCGCGAGCGCGAGCCCCGCGACGATCGGCTCGCCCAATCCGCCCGCGCCGATGAATGCCGCCAGCGTTGCCGCACCCACCGTGATCACGGCAGCGGTTCTGATTCCAGACATGATCACGGGTGCGGCCAGCGGCAGCCGCACACGCAAGAGTCGCTGCCACGGGGTCATTCCGAGCGCTTCCGCGGCCTCGACGGCCGATGGATCCGCATCGCGCACGCCGCTGTACGCACTCCGCACGATGGGATAGAGCGCATAGATCCAGAGCGCCACGAGCGCGGGCTTCACACCGATCCCGAACAGCGGGATCATGAACGCGAGCAACGCGATGCTCGGGATCGTCTCGAGCACGCCGAGCGAGCCGATGGTCGCCTCCGCGATGCGGCGCGCGCGCTCGAGCGCGAGGGCAAGCGGAACGGCGACGAGGATCGCCGCGCCAAGCGCAAGCGCGACCAGGAGCAGATGCTGCAGCACCAGCGTCCAGATGGCGCCGCGCCGCTCCCACAGGTACGACGCAAGCGATCCCTTCGTGCCAAGAGATGTCGGCAGTGCGGCGGTCGCGCCGCGGGCTCCACGCACGAGCCCGATGTCCCGGAGCGCGTCTGCGGCGACACGCTTCACATCTTCGCCGTCGACCTCGATACGCCGATTGAGCACTCGCATGCGCGACTCGTCGAGCATCCCGCTCAGCATGGCGAGGGCCGAGACGGCCTCCGGCCGCTCGCGCGCCAGACGCGCTCCGATCACGGCGGCAGCTTCGTACGGAGGGAAGAAGTGCTTGTCGTCCACCAGAGTCACCAGATCGTACTTCGAGAGCAGCCCATCGGTGGAATAGCCATCGATGACGTCGACCGCACCCGACGCCAGCGCCTGGTACTTCACGGCCGGCGCGAGCGGCCGCACCGCGCGCGGGCGCACGCCGTACGCACGTGCGAGCCCAGCCAGCCCGTCCGCGCGCCCGATGAAATCCGCCGTGAAGCCCGCCACGAGATGACCACTCTCTCGCGCCAGGTCGCTCAAGCCTCGCAGATGATACCGCGCGGCGGTGTTCTGGCGCACCGCGATGGCGTAGCTGTTCTGAAATCCCAGCGGTGGAAGCCATCGCACGCCGTATCGCGATGCGAACTCGCGCGCGACGTGCGTGAACACGAGACGTGGATCGCTCGCGAGCGAATCCGTGAGCGAGTCGTGCAGCACGGCGAGGAGGCCCGTGCCCGTGTACTCGGGGTACACGTCGATCGCTCCGGAGCGGAGCGCCTGCATCGCGATCTCCGTCTGGCCGAGCCCGAGCCGCCGATCGACGACGAGCCCGTGGGACTCGAGCAGCTGCGCGAACATCTCTGCCAGCAGATAGGACTCGCCGAACGGTTTGGACGCCACGATGATCGGGGCACCGTGCGGCGATATCCCCTGCGCGCACACGATGTCGCTCGATGCGCCGCCCGCGAGGATCGCGACCGTGATCCCGCGCATCACCATCAATGTGCGCCTCACGCGAGCCCTCTGAGCGGCGCCGATGCGGCGAGCGCTCGCTCGAGCAGCGTCGCGACGTAGGGCGTCGCAGGCGACGACGCCAGCCGGTCGATCGTACCCTGCTGCTCGATCCGCCCCGCGCGCATCACCACCAGCTCATCGGACAGACGCGCGGCTTCTGCCAGATCGTGCGTCACCATCAGGCTCGTGAACGAGAGCTCGTGGCGAAGCGCGGCGAACGCCGCCTGCAGATCCGAGCGCGTGATCGCATCGAGCGCACCAAAGGGCTCATCCATGAGCACGACGCCAGGCCGCGCGGCGAGTGCACGCGCGAGCGCCGCGCGCTGTCGCTGCCCTCCCGACAACTCGTGAGGAAATCGGCCGCCGAACCGTTCGGCTGGGAGCCCCACGAGCGCCAGCGTGTCGACAGCGACAGTACTCGCATTCGGAATTCCCAGCAGCGTCGGGACGAGCGCAACGTTCCTGAGGATGCGCCAGTGCGGCATCAGCCCACCGTCCTGTGGCACGTATCCGATCATTCGGCGCAACGCGACGACGGGTCGGTCGCGCACATCCGTGCCACCCAGAGAGATCTCGCCGCTCTCCGGCTCGACGAGTCGATTGAAGCATCGAAGAAGCGTCGTCTTCCCCGAGCCGCTCTCTCCAACCAGCGCGACGCTCTTTCCTGCCGCAACATCGAGGCTCACACCATTGAGCGCGATCACGTCGCCGTAGCGCTGGACCACATCGCGCGCGGCGAGCGCCAGCGGCTCGCGCCGAGTCGGAGCTCCCGAAAACTCTTGCACTGCGGGGTAAGCTGCCGCCCCTGCGCCGCAGCCGCAACGAGCGCCGAAGTTCTCCCCTCCGCCCCAAATGCGTGATAGTTTGAAATGTGGGCGCACGCCGCTCCGGCCGCCCATCTCCGACTCGCGCAGCGCGACTCGCCCTCGCCTCCATGACCTTTCAGCGCAAGATGCTGTATGGCTTCTCGCTCATGGTCGTTCCCGCGCTCCTCATCGGGATCGAGGCGATCCGCACGAACGTGCTCGAGCGCGACGCGCTCCAGACGCTCGGCCAGAACATGTCGCGAACGCGGACGTACGCCGAGCTCGAGACGGCGATGTTCAACCAGAGCGAGATCATCTGGCGCTACCTGAGCGGGCTCGATCCACACGCACGAGAGGAGTTTCGCGCGACCGGCCAGGTCATCAAGTATTGGCAACAGCGGTGGAGATCGGAGCTGCGTCCGAACGAGGTCGGGTTCGCGAACAGCGCCGAAGAGATTCAACGCCGCATCGAGGCGGTGTCGGACAGCGTGTTCAAGCTCTACGACTCCGGCCAGCACGAGGCATCGTATCGCCTCGCCCAGCGCGATCTCCGGGATGGTCTCCTCCCCGCGCTCACGCAGCTCAATCGCGACATCTATCGGCAGGCGCGCGAGTCCAGCGTGCGGGGCGCATACGCGCGGCTCGAGGAGATCGTCACTCGCGAGCGTGATGCGCTGCTCGCGATTCTCGTCTTCGCCGTCGTCGCGGGGCTGCTCGCCTCGTGGCTCATCTCGCGCGGCCTCGCGCGCCCGATCAGCCAATTGCGCGCGGCCATGGCGCGCGTCGGCGCAGGTGAGGTCGAGCTGCCGATCGACGTGAGCTCTCCCGACGAGATCGGCGACCTCGCGCGCTCCTTCGCGCAGATGACGGAGAGTCTCCAGCAGTCTCGCGCGCGCAGCACTCGCCTCAACCTCGAGCTGCAGAACAAGATCTCCCAGCTGGAGGCGACGCAGGAGCAGCTCGTGCAGTCCGAGAAGCTCGCATCGATCGGCGAAATGTCGGCCGCCGTGGCGCACGGCATTCGCAATCCGCTCGCGAGTCTTCGCGCCGCGGCGCAGGTCGCAATGCGCCATCCCGAATCGGGAGCAACGCGCGAACACATGAGCCTCATCATCGAAGAGGTCGATCGGCTCGACCGCCGCGTGAGCCATCTTCTGAGCTTCTCCAAGCCCGCGCCCTTTCATCCGCTGCGCGAGAGCGTGTCGCGACTGGTCGAGGATCTCCTCCCGCCGTTCACCGAGCTTTTCCGCGAGAAGGGCGTCTCGCTGGAGCTCGCGCTCGGTCCGGGTCTTCCCGAGGTGCGCGTCGACCCCATGCAGCTGGAGCAGGCGCTCGTGGAGATCGTGTCCAATGCCCTCGACGCGATGCCGCACGGGGGCACACTCCGCATCGGCGCTGGCGCCGAGCGAGCAGCGAGTGGTGATGTCGACGTGGTCGTCGAGATCGTGGACACCGGCGTCGGCATTCCCGAGCGCGTGCTCGATTCCGTGTGTGAGCCGTTCTTCACCACGCGCGCCGAAGGCACGGGTCTCGGGCTCGCGATTGCCAAGCGATACATCGAGCAGAACGGCGGCGAGCTCGAGATCAGCAGCATCGCGAGCGTGGGAACGACGGTGCGCATCCGGCTTCCCGGCCTCCATCGCTCGGATGCGCTGGCCGAAGCGGAGCCCGTGCGGTCGGGAGCCAACCGGTCGTGAGCGGACCCACGGTGCTCATCGTCGATGACGAGCGCACGCTCGCGCGCTCGATCAAGACGTTTCTCACGGAGTCCGGCTACGAGGCCGAGGTGGCGGGAGATGCGGAGAAGGCGCTCGAGCTGCTCGAGAGCTTTCGTCCCGATGTCATCTTCGCGGATGTGCGCCTGCCGGGCATGGGCGGCATCGAGCTCCTTCAGCGCATTCGCGAATTTGATTCGTCCATCCCCGTCATCATCATGACGGCATACGGCAGCATCGAGGGTGCGGTCGAGGCGGTGAAGCTCGGCGCCTTCGACTATCTGAAGAAGCCCGTCGATCTCGAGGAGCTCAAGCTGCTCGCCGATCGCGCGCGCGAGACGTCGCTGCTCAAGCAGGAGCTCTCGTACTACCGCGGCCGCGATGCACGGAAGCTCCCCTTCGCCGGCATGATCGGCGAGTCGCCCGCGATTCACGCGATAATGGAGCAGGCGCGCCAGATCGCTGCGCTCGACGACACACCGCCGGTGCTCATCACTGGTGAGACCGGCACCGGGAAGGGGCTCGTCGCGCACACCATCCACGCGAGCGGACCTCGCGCCTCGAAGCCCTTCATCGAGGTGAACTGCACCGCGCTGCCGGCGAGCCTGATGGAGGCGGAGCTCTTCGGCCACGAGCGAGGGGCGTTCACGGATGCGAAGCAGTCCAAGATCGGACTGTTCGAGGCCGCGGAGCATGGCTTCATCTTCCTGGACGAGATCGGCGACACCGAGCTCGCGCTGCAGGGCAAGCTGCTGCGCGCCATCGAGGAGCGCATGGTACGGCGCGTGGGCGGGGTTCGCGATCGCAAGATCGATGTGCGCATCCTCGCCGCCACCAACCGTGATCTCGAGCGCGAGGCGCAGGCGGGCACGTTTCGTCGCGATCTCTATTTTCGACTCGCCGTGATACTGCTCCGGCTTCCGCCGCTTCGCGATCGCGGCGATGACGTGCTGCTGCTCGCCGAAGACTTCATGCGCCGCTTCAGCGCGAAGTACGGAAAGAATGTGAAGCGAATGACCACTGCGGCGCGAGACGCGCTGCGCGGGTACGCGTGGCCAGGCAACGTGCGCGAGCTGAGCCACGTGATCGAGCGTGCGGTGCTCTGGAGTCAGAGCGACGCGCTCGAGGCCGAGCAGCTGTCGCTCTCGAACATGGATGCGGCATCGGCGCGGGTGAGCGCCGGCGTGACGAGCACGGGCATCA
>DATGDQ010000453.1:0-6063 GCA_035310785.1 Gemmatimonadaceae bacterium
AAACTCAGATTTCCGGTGGGCTCCTGGCGCCGCGATACGTACGTCATCGACTGTGCCTCGGGGCTTACGGGATCGTTGCGCACATCGCCCACGACGCCGACGATGACCTTCCATGGCGACTCCGCGTTCGGCCCGAGGCGAATGCGGGCGCCAATCGCGCCGCCCCTGGGCCAGAACCTTCGCTCCATCGCGGCGCTGATCACCACGGACGTCGGCGCGCCGAAACGATCTTCGGGCCCGAACGTTCGGCCGCTGCGCAGCGGAATTCCGAGGAGGCGAAAGTAGTCATCCGAGACGCTCACGTACGTGACGAAGGGCTGCTGATTGTTCGGCGGTGGAGGCTCGCCCTCGATGCTCAGTCCGTTGTCGTTCATGCGAGGATTGGGCAGCTCGCTCGCGGTCGCAATCGCGAAGACGCCGGGAATCGCGCGGAGTCTCTCCTCGAGCTGCGAGTAATAGCGCGGCATCGCGTCGTCGCTCATCATGGCCTTGATCGGCGGCTGCACGTCGACGGTGAGCACGCCCTGGGGATTGAAGCCCACCGGGGTGGTCGTCATCGCATAGAGGCTTCGCGTCAGCAGGCCGGCGCCGGTGAGCAGACTGAGACACAGGGCGATCTGGCCCGCGACGAGCACGCCGCGCAGTTGGCGGGAGCGGCGACTCTCGCTGGAGCCGCGCGTTTCGTCACGCAGGATGCTCTGCATGTTCGTTCGGCCAACGGAGAGAGCGGGCACCACGCCGAACGCGAGTCCCGTGCACAGCGCGAGTATCATCGTGTACACGAGGGTGCCCGGATCGAGGGCGATATGTGCGTACGTCGGGAGCGCGCTCTTCGCGACGCTGCGCACCACGGTCAATCCGAAGAGCGCCAGCAGCACTCCGGCGAGGCCGCCCACCAGTGACAGCAGCGTGCTCTCCGTGAGCAGCTGCCGCACGAGCCGCTCGCGGCCGGCGCCGAGCGCCAGGCGTACGGCGAACTCCTTGCGGCGGGAGATCGTGCGTGAGAGCAGCGCGCCCGCGAGGTTCGCGCACGTGATTAGGAGCACCAGCCCCGCGCTCGCCATCAACACGAGAAGAGGTGTACGCGTGTCGCCGACCATCGCGTCGCGCAGCGGCGTGGCGGTGAGCTCGAACGGACCATCATCCTTCGGATATTCCCTGGAGAGATCGTTCGATATCTGGGCGACGTCCTGTCTTGCCGACTGAAACGCAGTGCCGGGCTTGAGACGAGCGACGAAGCCCATGTTGTGGGATCCGCGCACCGTGACGGGATCGCGCATGAGTGAGGGCAGCGACATCGCGAGGAAGACATCGACCGCGCCCATGGGCGATACGAAGTTCGCGGGGAGCACGCCAGCCACGGTACGCGTGATACCGTTGACTTGAAACGTCTTCCCGACGATGCCCGGATCGCCGCCGAACATCTGCTTCCACGCCGTGTGCGTGAGCATCGCACTCCACGATGTATCGGACAGCGCATCATCGTCGCGAAAATCGCGGCCGATCGCTGGCACGACGCCGAGCGTCGAGAAGAAGCTCGGCTGCACCCATGCGAGCGTGACCATGCGCGCTCCGCCGTCGCCCTTGAACACCCGCTGTGCCGTGTTGCCCTGAAAGACCGCGAAGCTCGAGAACGAGCGCTGGCGATCCGCGAGGTCCTTTGCGGCTCCGATGCTGACTCCGCTCAGGCCGGAGCTACCGTCGCGGAATCGCCCGGACACGCGCACGAGGCGAGCGGGCTCGCGATATGGAAGGGCGTCGAGGAGCACCGACTTGACGACGCCGAACACCGCCGCGTTCGCGCCGATGCCGAAGGCGAGCGTCACGACGGCGAGTAGCGTGAAGAGCCTCGCCTGCAGCGCCGAGCGAACTCCGAATCGCAAATCCTGTTTGAGATCGCCGAGCCAGTCGCGCCGGCGCTCGGCGCGGCGATCGTCCTCCAGCAGCTCCGTGCACTCGCGCTGCACGCCGCTCACATCGCCGAAGCGCGCGAGCGCCGTGGCGCGTGCGGTGGCGGGGTCCATTCCCTGTGCGATGTAGTCGCGGATGCGCTGCTCGAGATGAAACTGCAGCTCGTCTCCGACCTCGGCTTGCGGCGCGGTCTCGAAGGGGAGCTTGCTGTCGGGATGAGTGAATGGATTGCGCATGATCAGCTCGCCCAGGTTGGGGCAGTGACGGTGCCGACTGCCTGCGTGACTGCTGCTGCGAAACGCTGCCAGCCCGTGGTCTGCTCCTGGAACTGGCGCTTCCCTTCGGCGGTGAGGTGGTAGTACTTGGCGCGCCGGTTGTTCTCGCTCACGCCCCACACGCCCTTGATCCAGCCGCGCCGCGTCATGCGATAGAGCGCGGGATAGAGCGAGCCTTCCTCGATGCGCAGCACGTCATCGGTGGCGCTCTCGATCCACTTGGCGACACCGTAGCCGTGCATCGGTCCCCAGGAGAGCGTCTTGAGCACCAGGAGCTCGAGGGTGCCCTGGAGGAGTCCGGAATCGTTGGTGAACATGAAACCTCGGGTGTGCAGAGACGACGCGGGTGCGCGCAGGAGCCCGCGCGGGTTTCCTATGCCGGTCTAGGGAGCAGCCTATCGCCCTTCCCTTAGACGCGCAAGGGGAGCGGATGGTTCGAATCGCGAACCGGGATCGCGCTATCGCAGCGACGCCAGCGGCATCACCGAAGAGACTGCTCGCGGTCCGTCGTGCGAACGGTTGAAACGGCACTGCGATTGCGGCGACAATGATACGATCACCGCGCATCGTCCGATGCGTGCGTGATTGACAGGGATATGGACAGACAAGAAGCAGAAGGAGGGCACGATGGCAGATCAGCAGAAGGCAGACACACCCCCCACGGAGGGGCAGGGACAGCAGTCGCGCGGCGGGAGGAGCACGTCCCGCAGCGGCTCGGGCGCGACGAACGCAGAGAATGTGCAGGGCGGCGGGAGCTCGAGCGGTAGCGGACAGAGCGCACAACAATCATCGGATCAGGAACGCCAGCGGCAGATCAGCAGAGAACCGTCCTCTTCGTCCGGGATCGGCATGCAGCGGAGCGGGCAATACGGCACGGGTTCGGGGATCGCCGGAAGAGGACAGCAGTCGATCCTGCCGGCGTTCATGACGAATCCGGGGCTCATGGCGAGCGCATTCATGTCCGACCCGTTCGCGTTCGCGCAGGCGATGAGTCAGGAGATGGATCGGCTGTTCGACACGTTCGGCGGCACGAGCCAGGGAGGGCGCAGTTTGTCGACCGGGGGATCCGGTAGGGGTCTTCTGCAGCAGGGGAGTCGCGGACAGGCGTACTGGGCGCCGCAGATGGAGGTGTTCCAGCGCGGCAACGACATGGTGGTGCGCGCGGATCTTCCGGGACTCTCACCGGATGATGTCCAGATCGACGTGGAGGACGGAGTGCTCACGATCTCCGGCGAACGGCGCCAGACGAACGAGGACAGGCAGGAGGGCTTCTACCGCAGCGAGCGGAGCTACGGCACGTTCTCGCGCAGCATCGCGCTCCCCGAAGGTGTGGACGAGGAGCAGGTCAACGCGCGGTACGAGCACGGAGTGCTGGAGGTGACCGTGCCGATACCGCAGCAGCAGCGGCAGCGCGGCCGGCGTGTGCAGATCCAGAGCGGCACGGGGCAACAGCGGGTGGGACAGGGTGCGGGTCAACACACATCCGATCAGCAGAGCGGTGCATCGCAGGGGTCGGGTCAGCGGGCCAGCGGGCAATCGGGAGCAGGAGGCACGAGCACTTCGAAATGATTTGGCCTCTTCGAGCTCGGGGCCTTGCACCTCGAGCTCGAAGCTGCGGCCGGCTGAGCGCATCGCGATTTTTTTGTCTCTTGACGAAATCGCGGGTTTGAGTGGAGTATCGTGAAGCGCTTTCTCCCTGCGCTTTCGCCATTGTACTCGACTCAGAGGACTGACGTGCGCCACCGTATGTTGGCTATTGTCTGCGTCTTCGCTTCACTGCCGGTCGCGGCGCAGGCGAAATCCGCGCCTGACGCACCACCGCGCGTTGCTGCGCGCGCGTCGTCCACGTCAGCCACGCGGCCGAGTCGCTATCTCTACGTCTGGTCCAGCACCATGGACACGACCAAGACCGCCGCGCGTCCCTACGATTTTCTCGCGGTGGTCGATCTTCGACCGGACGACTCCACCGCCGATGCGCGCTATGGTCGAGTGGTTCGCCTCGTGCGCGTGCCCGCGCGCAACACCATGGCGCATCACGCGGAGCAGCATTTCGTCGAGGGGCGGAATTTCTTCACGAGCGGCTATCACAGCGGGCAGCTGTTTCTCTTCGACGCGAAGACGCATGAGGAGCCACGCTTCCTTCGCAAGATCGACAGCGTGCCGGGATTCGTCACACCGCACAGCCTGGTGCCGCTTCCAAATGGGCACGTGCTCGCGACCGTGCAGTTCTCCGCCGACACGTCGGCCGGTCGTCCGGGCGCGCTGGCGGAGCTCGACGACGATGGGCGTGTGGTCCGCACCTCGAGCGCGGCGGATCCCGCCTTTCCGGGCGCGCACATCCGTCCATACGGCATCGAGGTGATTCCCGCGCTCGATCGCGTCGTCACCACGAGCTCACCAATGGACGAGGAGCACACCGCACACGTCCTGCAATTCTGGCGACTCAGCGATCTCCACCTCCTGCGCACGCTAATGCTGCCCGCGCGCGCGGATAGTGCAAACCAATACCCCTTCGAGCCGCGTGTGCTCAGCGATGGACGCACCGTGCTGGTGAATTCCTACCTCTGCGGATTCTATCGTGTCACGGCACTCGAGACACTGCGCCCGTCCGCCGAGCACGTGTTTTCCCTCTCGCGAGCCGGCGCGGGCTTTCAGGGATGCGCGGTGCCGTCGATAGTCGGGCATTTCTGGGTGATGCCGATCGCGTATCAGCACCGCGTGGCGGTGCTCGATGTATCGAACCCGAGCCGGCCGAAGGAAGTGTTCTCGCTGCCGACGGACACCACGTTCTTTCCCCATTGGTCGTCCGCGGATCCGACCAGCGATCGCATCGTCATCACCGAGCAGGGCGATGGCGCGCCGCGCGTGATGATCGCGCGTCTCGATCCGCACACGGGGGCGCTTCGCTGGGATGAGCGCTTTCGCGAACCAGGTGCAACGACTCCCGGTCTCGACTTCGGGCGAGTCGAGGGGCCGGCCGGTGTCGTTGCTGCAGCAATGCCGCACGCGTCGGTGTTCGTGCCATAGGGCGGCGCGAAGTCGGCGTCCGCGTGACATCGGACGGCGCGGCCCGCATATTCGCGTTCACGCTTCCCTCACCGGGCATCGCATGATCGCGCCGTGACCGTCCCATCCGATCAACCTGCGTTTGCTGGCGACGAGCGAATCTCCTCGCTGACACGCGCGCTCATCGATCGATACCGTTTCGAGCGCGAGCTCGGCGCGGGTGGCATGGCCACCGTGTATCTCGCAGAGGACGTGCGACACCACCGACCTGTCGCGATCAAGGTGCTGCATCCGGAGTTGAGCGCGATCCTCGGGCCGGAGCGGTTCCTGAAGGAGATCGAGCTCACGGCGAGCCTGCAGCATCCGCACATTCTGCCATTGTTCGACAGCGGCAGCGCCGACGGGCTGCTCTACTATGTGATGCCCCTGGTCGAGGGCGAGACCCTCCGCGCCCGGCTCGAGCGCGAGCGGCAGCTTCCCGTTGCCGACGCCGTGCAGATCGCGAGCGAAGTGGCCGACGCGCTTCACTACGCTCACGGCCGGAACGTGGTGCACCGCGACATCAAGCCCGAGAACATCCTCCTGCAGAACGGGCACGCCCTCGTGGCCGATTTCGGCATCGCGCTCGCTGTCCAGCAGGCCGGCGGCAGCCGCATGACGCAAACCGGGCTTTCCCTCGGCACTCCGCAGTACATGAGCCCCGAGCAGGCGATGGGCGAGCGCAGCGTCGACGCGCGCACCGACATCTACTCGCTGGGCGCGGTGACGTACGAGATGCTCGCCGGACAGCCGCCGTTCACCGGCCCCAATGCGCAGTCGATCGTCGCCCAGGTGCTGACGGCCGAGCCGCCGCTGCCGAGCACACATCGCA
>DATGDQ010000454.1:0-1863 GCA_035310785.1 Gemmatimonadaceae bacterium
CGTCCACGCATCACTCTCGCCTTCCGGCGCGCCGAGCCACGCGTCGCTCGAGTCGGCGTTCTCCGCGTACACGAGCGTCGAGCGTATCGGATGATCGGCGCTCGGATGAACGATGAAGGTCGCGATGGCGAAGGTTGCACCGCTCGCGAGAGCGAGCCCCGCGGCGGACCACCATCGTGCACCGTCCGTGATTGCCGCGAGCGTGGGCGCCAGCAGAAGTGCGATGAGGGTCATCATCACACACAGCACGACGGCTCCCGGCGTAAAGATTCCGAGCAGCACCACGGATACTCCGTACGTGAATCCGGCGAGAATGAACAGCGTCACTGCAGCGGCGAGCCACTCGGCTATCACGCGCCCGCGTCCGAGGAGGGCCGCTCCGGCCGCGAACAGGAGCGGCCACGTGAAGAGATATCCCGCGCCGGGTGCTCGACTGCTGAGCACGAGAGCGATGATCAGCCACACGATGAGGGCACCCGTGTGCAGCCCGCGAGGCGTAGACCACCGCATCGCGAGCGCGCGGCACGCGACGGTCACCGACAGCGCCAGCAGCGCGAGCGCGGTCGCAGGCACTCCGCTCCACATCGCGGGACCCTCGAGCCGTCGACCGATCAACCATCCCAGGCCGCCCGCGAACGCCAGCGCGACGAGTGACGCCAGCACGCCCATGATCACTCCCCGGCGGACGCGAACGACCAGGATTGCGACGAGCACCAGCGCGAGAAGCGCGAGCGGAAGCTCGAATCGCTGCGAATACACCACGACGCCGAGGATGGGGAAGTCGAAGAATACCCCGTCACCGGTGCGCGCCCGTGGCAGCGGCTCGTCGGCGAACGTACGTGCCATCGTGAGCATCTGCGACCCGTGATGCTGCAGGCTGCCGGGGTTCAGGTGAGCCACATCGTCCCGCGTCGTGTGATAGCGCTCGACGCCGTCGGCGAAGGCGAAGTTGAGTGCGGGAAGGCCGAGCACCGCGAGCTCGGACAGGTCGGTGTCGTTCGGCAGCGTGCGATAAATGATCGCCGTCACCGACCCTGCCGTCGCGTCACGATCGCGGCGAAGCGCGCGTGCGACGTCGAGATTGCCCGGGCCAGTCTCGAACATGAGCGAGCGGCCACTCGTTCCGCGGGCCTCGAAGTTGAGCACGACGGCGACGTCCTTTGCCCACGAGTGCTCACGCACGAAGGCGGCTGCGCCGAGGAGTCCGGACTCCTCACCGTCGGTGAAGAGGGCGATGACGTCGTGATGCAGCGGCTGCTTTCGCGCACGCAGGGCGCGCAGCGTCTCGAGCATCGCGGCTGCTCCAGCTCCATCGTCGGCAGCAGCGGGACCGGCTTCCACGCCGTCGTAGTGCGACATGATCAGCACCGCCTTGGAGCCATGCTCGGTGCCTGGAAGTCGCGCGAGGATGTTCTGGACGCGCCCGGCCTCGCGATAACGTGTGCCGATCGCGGTCGCCGCTTGCGTCTGCGTCTGGAGGCCGAGCATGGAGAGCTGCTGCACGATGTAATCGCGAACGCGATCGTGATCCGCGGTGCCCATCGCGTGCGGTCGCTGCGCGATCTGCTCGACGTGCCGCATCGCTCGCTCGGCGGAAAACACGGTATCGGGCGCCGCGGCCGACAGGGCGCGCGGCGGTTGCACGGTGCGAAGAATCGAGAGTGCGCAGAGCGCAACGAGTCCAAGCGCGACGCCGATTCGTTTCAGCACTGGACCCTCGATCACGAATTGAAGATGTCCGGAGTTCGGCCGGCGGCGGGCGTGCGAGTCGAGCATATGTTGCAGCGCGTGCGCGGCGACGGTAAGGCGCTCTTCCAGCCCCGCCGATCAGACGTCATCTCCGCTGCCGAACACGTCTTCGAC
>DATGDQ010000455.1:0-17782 GCA_035310785.1 Gemmatimonadaceae bacterium
AAGACGATTACCATCCCGCGGCGGATTTGCGTTGCCGGAATTGCCATGGTCGAGAGCAGAAAAATGAATGCGATCAGCCGGACGTCCCAGCCGATCGCGGGATAACGTAAAACCTTTCAGCCTTTTAATTTACGCCGCTGACGATGGGCAGTCAAGCGCGCTGCTTCGCACCTTGGTCGAGCATGCCCCGCAGCGTTCCCCACACCGTCTCCGCGATGATCGCCGCCCCGCGCGGATTGGGATGCACCTGATCGGGTTGATTGAGCGTATCGACTCCCGCCACGCCTCGCAGCAGGAACGGCAGAAACGTCACTCCGTTCTTTCTCGCGAGCCCCGCGTACACGCTTCGAAACCCGATGGCGTACGCTTTTCCCATGTTGGGAAGCGCCTCCATCCCAATGAGCAGAATCTTCGCCTGCGGGTGCGACCGTTTCACTTCGTCGAGGATGTGCTGGATGTTGGCGCGCAGCGAATCCAGTGGCAGCCCCCGCAGCCCATCGTTGGCCCCCGTTTCCAGCACGAAGACGTCGAACGGCTGCTTGAGGAGCCACGGCAGCCGGTGCACCGCGCCCGATGACGTCTCTCCACTCACGCCGGCATTCACCGCCTCGTAGTTCAATCCGAGCGAGTCGAGCCGTTGCTGAATGAGTGCCGGATAGGCCTGCTGCGGGTCGATTCCATAACCGGCCGTCAGGCTCGTTCCAACAAACAGAATGGTTTTCCGCGCATCTTTGGCTGGCGCCCGAGCCACACCGACGCTCGAATCGCCCGCACCCTGACTCCTGTACCGCACTCCCTGCTCCTGCCGCGATCCATCGCGACCACATGCCGCCGCGAGCACCGCGAGCGTCGTCCACTTCCACACCACTCTCGCCGACATGCTCGTTGCCCGTGAGTTGACGAAATCATTTCCCAGCGGCGATCGAACCATCACCGTGCTTCGTGACGTGAGCTTCACGATCGCTGACGGCGAGTTCGTTGCCATTGTCGGACCATCCGGCAGCGGCAAGACCACCTTGCTCGGCCTGCTCGCCGGACTCGATACCCCCAGCGCAGGATCCGTGCTCCTCGACGGCGTCGACCTCGCTCGTCTCGACGAGGACGCACGTGCGCGTTTGCGTGGAGAGAAAGTTGGGTTCGTGTTCCAGAGCTTTCAACTGATTCCGACGCTGACGGCACTCGAAAACGTGCGAGTGCCGCTCGATCTTCGCGGCGATGACAATGCGCTCGTGCGCGCGAACGATCTGCTCGCGCGCGTCGGGCTCGCCAGTCGCACGCACCACTACCCCGTTCGCCTCTCGGGAGGCGAACAGCAGCGCGTCGCGATCGCGCGCGCGTTCGTCAACGCGCC
Organism: Gemmatimonadaceae bacterium; assembly: GCA_035310785.1. GTDB lineage: Bacteria > Gemmatimonadota > Gemmatimonadetes > Gemmatimonadales > Gemmatimonadaceae > FEN-1250. Next base: position 1,352 of record DATGDQ010000455.1, read on the forward strand.
GCGTGTGCTCTTCGCCGACGAGCCGACCGGCAATCTCGACCACGCGACGGGCGTGCACATCGTGGAGCTCCTCGAGCAACTGAATCGCGACGCGAACACCACCGTCATCATCGTCACTCACGACGCCGAGCTCGCCGCTCGCGCGCGGCGCATCATTCGCCTGAGCGATGGGCTCGTCGTCGAGGATCGCGTGAGGGCGGCGTGACGACGCTCGTGACTGCTCCCGCGACTGCGCGCACCACGACTCGGTGGCGTGCGCTCGCCGCGCTCGCGTGGCGAGACACACGCACCGCCCGCCGGCGCCTGGTGCTCTCGATGTCCTCGATCGCGATCGGCGTCGCCGCGCTCGTCGCCATCGACTCCTACTCGGCGAACGTGGTACGTTCGATCCACCTGCAGGCGCGATCCCTGCTCGGGGCCGATCTCTCGGTGAGCGCGCGCCACGCGCTTCCGGCTCCGGCGGCTGCGTGGCTCGACTCGCTCCGCGCGCTCGGCGCCGCCACGGCACACGTCACGACCTTCTCCTCGATGGCGGTGGGCGGGTCGCTCCCGGGGGGTGGCCAGGGGACGCGACTCGTGCAGGTGCGTGCGATGGCGCCCGGCGCACCGTTCTATGGAACCATCGAGACCTCTCCGGCGGGCAAATGGAGGGACTTTCAGAATGGCCCGTACGCGATCGTCGACTCTTCGCTTCTCATCGCGCTCGACGCGAGGATCGGAGACACGCTCTCGCTCGGCTACGCGCGTTTCGCGATCCTCGCCACGTTGCGCAATGTGCCCGGCGATGTTGGCGTGGCCTCCGCGCTCGGCCCTCGCGTGTACATCCCCGACCGCTACCTCGAGGCGACGCAGCTCCTCACGTTCGGAAGCCGCGCCGAGTACGAGACGCTGGTTCGCTTGCCGGCATCGATGGACGCTGATGCGCTCGTGAAATCGCATCGCGCGCAGTTCGATTCGCTGCAGGTTCGCGCGCGAACCGTTGCGGATACCGAGCGCTCGCTCACGCGCTCCATCGAGCAGCTGGGTCGATTCCTCGGACTCGTGGGACTCATTGCACTTCTTCTGGGCGGCACTGGCGTCGCGAGCGCACTTCGCGCGTACATCGCCGAGAAGATCGATGTGATCGCGGTGCTGCGATGTGTCGGTGCGAGCGCGAGCCAGGTGGTATGGATGTTCGTGATCGAGGCGGCGGGGCTGGGGTTGGCGGGTGCATTGCTGGGAGTGGTGCTCGGCGTTGCCGCCCAGTTCGCGCTCCCATGGGTGCTCGGCAGCTTCATCCCCGTGGACGTGGCTCCGCGACTCGAGTGGGCTCCGGCACTGAGCGGGCTTGCGCTCGGCACATGGGTAGGCGTGCTGTTTGCGCTCGGGCCCGTGCTTGGCGTGCGCAACGTGGCACCGTTGCAGGTGCTCCGCCGCGACGACGACACTGCGAATCCTGGCACGTCGCGCGCTCCGTGGCGCGATCCGCTGCGGCTCATCGCCGCGGCGGTGCTCGCGGGCAGTGTCGTTGCCGCGTGCATCGCGAGAGCCGACAGTCCGGCGGTGGGACTCTGGATGAGCGCCGGCATTACGGTGGCGATCGGTGCGACATGGGTCGCAGCGATCCTCTGCGCACGGCTCGCCAAGCGGCTCCTACGGCTTCCCTGGCGGTTCATCGTTCGCCACGGTATCGCGAACATCGATCGGCCGGGAAATCAGACCAAACCGGTGGTGCTGGCACTCGGATTCGGCGCATTTCTGCTCGGCACACTGGCCGTCGTGCAGGGAAGCCTGCTTCGCCAGCTCGCGTCCACCGCCACCGCGTCGGCAGCGAATCTCGCCTTCTTCGATGTGCAAACCGACCAGGCGGCCCCGCTCGACAGCCTGCTGCGATCGCGTCAGCTCCCCGTGCTCTCGCAGGTGCCGATCGTTCCGATGCGCATCGCCGAGTACCGCAGTCGCAAGCCGCCGGTTCGTGCGAGTGCCGCGCGTGGCGATTCCAGCGTTCGCGATCGCGAGGCGAACCGGCCATCGTGGGCGGTGAGACGGGAATACCGGTCCAGCTATCGCGACTCGCTTGCGCCAAGCGAAAAGCTCGCCGAAGGGAAATGGTGGGCGGGCGCAGGGCCGGACGCCGATGGCATGTACGAGATTTCGGTGGAGCAGAGTCTGGCGGAGGAACTAGGCGTCACCGTCGGCGACACGATCACCTGGGATGTGCAGGGTGTGCGCATTCGGACGCGAATCACGAGTCTTCGTGAGGTGGAATGGACGCGGTTCGAGCCGAACTTCTTCATCGTCTTTCAATCGGGGGCGCTCCGTGATGCACCTCAATCGTTCGTCATCCTGACGAGGGTGAACGATGATGGCGCGCGCGCACGTCTCCAGCGCGACGCCGTGCAGCGATTCCCGAATGTCTCCACGATCGATCTCACTCTGATTCAGAACGCCGTGGGAAGAATTCTCGAGCGCGTCTCGCTCGCGGTGCGATTCATGGCTCTCTTCAGCGTGGTGACGGGCGTTCTCGTGCTCGTGAGCGCAATCGCGGCCTCGCGCCGCCAGCGCGTGCGCGAGAGTGTGCTGCTCAAGACACTCGGCGCTACGCGAAGGCAGATCGTGCGCATGCTGTTCACCGAGTATGCGCTGCTCGGAGCGATCGGAAGCCTCGCCGGGATCGCGCTCGCCGTGGCCGGCGGATGGGCGGCGGTGCACTTCATCTTCAAGACGCCGTTCGCCGTCGCTCCGCTCGGGCTCGCGATCGTCGCATTCGTCACGATGGCGTTGACGATCGTGACGGGTCTGCTCGCCGCTCGCGACGTGTTCTCCGCCACGCCGATGACGGCGCTTCGCGAGGTGTAGGACAGCGTGCAGCAGCACCACGCGCACTTCGCGCATCTTGCGCCAACGGTGCTGAGCATGCTCTCGCGCCTCTGGGTGTACGTCACGCTCGGAGCGACGAGCATCATCACGGAGGAGATCGCGCCGGTGCTCGCGGGTTTTGCCGCCCACCAGCATCACCTGGGGGTGGTGCAGGCAACTGTCGCGTGCGCCATCGGCAGCTGGGCTGCGGACCTCGCACTCTATGCGCTCGGCCGCTGGCGCGCCCTGAAGCTCGCGGCCCGATGGCCGAAGATCGTCGGGCCCATGGAGAAGCTGCTCACGTCCGTTCGACGACATCCATGGCGCGCGTCGCTCGCCGTGCGTTATGCGTACGGCGCGCGCATTCCGCTTCCGATCGCCTGCGGCGCCGCGAACATTCCGTTCTCGAACTATCTGCTCGGGAGCGGCATCAGTTGCTGGAGCTGGAGCGTGCTCTTCACGGCCATCGGCTGGATCTTCGGCTCGACGGCAGTACTCCTGCTCGGCCGGATTCGCCGTCATGAAGATGTGCTCGCGCTGTCACTCGTCCTCGTGGTGCTGATCATCGTTGCCGTGATCGCGACGCGAAACCGCGAGCGCGTACCAGTCGAGATCGACTCGGGGCTTCTAGGGTTCTCGCGTACCGAGCCGCCTGCGAACGACCGGCAGCGGTGAGCCCCTCGCGCGTCTGCACGCGCGCGGCTGGTAGACAGCATATGCGCGCGTCGGTAGACTGGACCGCGCGGAACGGAAGCGCGTCGTTCCGTTCCGATTCTTTCCTCTCTTCTATCAAGCGCATGCGCCGCTCCGCCATCTCGCTGACATTGATCGTGTACGTCATCGCGAGCGCCTGCTCGAAGCCCGCTCGCGAGCCGGACGCCGCCGCGGCACAGAGTCCACCTGCGATCGCGTTCCCCGAGTCGTGGCCCTATTCCATTGCGGATACGGGTGTGAGCGCGGCACATGGAATGGTGGCAACGGACGCGCCGCTCGCGACACATGTCGGCGCGACCGTTCTTCGCAACGGCGGGAATGCGGTCGATGCGGCCATAGCCACGGCGTTCGCGCTCGCCGTGGTGCTCCCGGCGGCGGGCAATCTCGGTGGCGGGGGATTTCTCGTCGTGCACATGGGCGATGGACGACAGGCGGCGCTCGATTTTCGTGAGATGGCTCCCGGCGCGGCGACGCGCGACATGTACATCGGCGCGAGCGGGCATGCGGATGATCGCTCGATCACGGGACTGCTGGCGGCGGGCGTGCCGGGATCGGTCGAGGGGCTATGGGAGGCGCACGAGCGATTCGGGTCGCGTCCATGGGCGGAGCTCGTGGCGCCGGCGATCGCACTCGCAGAGCAGGGTTTCGTGGTCGACTCGGACTTCGCGGGAGCGATTCACGGAGATAGTGCGCGGCTCGTGCGCTTCCCGGCCTCGGCCGCGCTCTATCTGCCTCACGGGCGCGTGCCGCGTCCCGGCGACCGCTGGCGCAATCCCGATCTTGCGACCGTGCTGCGACTGGTTGCCGCGAATGGGCCGAAGGGATTCTACGCGGGACGCACGGCGGAGCTGATCGACGCGGAGATGCGCCGAGGACACGGCATCATGACGCGGCAGGATCTCGCAGGCTACAAGGCGAAGTGGCGCGATCCGATCGTCTTCACGTATCGCGGCCACCAGGTGATCTCCATGCCACCCCCATCGTCCGGCGGGATCACGATGGCGCTGGTCGCACACGAGCTTGCGCGCTTCGACGTTCGCGCCGCCGGCTGGCACTCACCACAGGAGCTGCACTTGTTCGCGGAGGGAATGCGCCGCGGCTTTGCGGTTCGGAACTCGGTGCTCGGCGATCCCGATTTCGTCACGATTCCGACGGCGCGGCTGTTGACGCAGACGTACGCAGATTCGTTGTCGTCATCGATCGTGCAGGGGCGCGCGACTCCATCTGCGAACATCGGCATCGCCACTGGCGCGTCGATCGAGAAGCATCAGACCACGCACTTCTCGGTCATGGATGGTGAGGGCGGCGCGGCGGCGCTGACGACGACGCTCAACGGCAGCTTCGGCGCGGCGGTCGTCGTGCCGGGCACGGGAGTGCTCCTGAACGATGAGATGGATGATTTCGCGGCCGAGCCCGGGCGGCCCAACATGTTCGGGCTCGTGCAGGGAGAGGCGAACGCGATCGCACCGCACAAGCGGATGCTCTCGTCAATGACTCCGACGATCGTGCTCGGCGACGACGGCAAGGCGATGCTCGTGACGGGAGCCCAGGGCGGTCCAACGATCATCACGACCACGTATCAGATCATGTCGAACGTGCTCGATTACGACATGGACGTCAGTGCGGCCGTGCGCGCCCCGCGCGTACACCATCAACATCTCCCCGACACTTTGCAGTACGAGAAGGGTGGCCTCACGACAGCCACCCTCGACGCGCTCCACGCAATGGGCTATGCGACGGGTTCGGTCTCGTCCACGGGCGATCTCGGGTACGCCGCGTCGATATTGCGACGCAATGGCGTCGTGCACGGCGCGTACGATCCGCGCGTGCACGGCGCGGCAGAGGGATACTAGAGCGTGCCTAGCGGTTGGCTTGATTCGTGTACCGCCGTTCCAAACTCGGCATTCACTGCTCACCCCTCGACTCCTACGTGCGCGAGCTCGCCGTCTCCAGCTCCACCGTGGCTTTGCGCTCCAGCTTCCCCCAGCCGACCACGCGACCCTTGAGCGCGGCCACCACCGAGCGCACCACGACCCAGTACATCACCTGCCGATACGCGAAGCGCTGCAGAAACACGAGCCAGGTGAGCCACTTGTCTTCATCGGGCTCGAGCACGAAGGCGACGATCGATGCGACCCAGTCGATGATCAGGAACACGGCGTAGTACGTGAGCACCTGCTCTACCGATGTGAGCGCGTACGTCGCGCCGTGCGCTTCCCGGATCGCCCACGCCGACCAGAGGCTCAGGACGAACATCAGATCCGCGATCGGTGACAGGAACGGGTAGAGGATCTGGAAGACGAGTACGTTCGGAAGCGCGACGAATCCGAGGGAGCCGTAGCGCGGGTGGAAGAACGTGCGGCGATGCTTCCACAGGCATTGCATCGTGCCGAAGGACCAGCGGAATCGCTGCTTCGCGAGGCCGCGCAGCGAATCGGGCGCTTCCGTGTAGCCGATCGCCTCGTCGGCGTACGCGATCGAAAATCCACGACGGCGAATGGACAGCGTCAAGTCCTGATCCTCCGCCAGCGTGTCCTCGCTGAATCCGCCCGCCTTCAGCACGAGAGACTTGCGCCAGGCGCCGACGGCTCCGGGCACGACGGTGATGCAATTGAGCAGCGAGAACGCTCGTCGGTCGAGATTCTGACTGGTGACGTACTCGATCGCCTGCCAGCGGGTGACCAGGTTCACGCGGTTCCCCACCTTCGCGTTGCCGGCCACGGCACCGACTTGCGGATCGTGCAGCGGCTCGACGAGCTCCGCCACGGTGTCCGGCGCGAACAGCGTGTCCGCGTCGAGACAGATCACGATCTCGCCATTCGCGTACGCGAGTCCGTAGTTCAGCGCGCTGGCCTTCCCACCGTTCGGTTTTCGATACACGCGCACCTTCGGATGATCGCCGTACGCCTGACAGGCGACTTCGTACGTGTCATCGGGCGATCCATCGTCGACGATCACCACCTCGAGCTCGCCCGGATACTCCTGCGTGATCAACGTCTCGATCGTGCGCAGAATCACCTTCTCCTCGCGATACGCCGGCACGATCACGCTCACGGACGGTGCGAAGGTGATGGGGGCGTCCCGGTTCTGGTGATTCCTGATGCGCTGAATGATCGCGAGCACCGTCATGAAGACGAGCCGCGCAAAACCGAGGAAGATGGCGAGGAAGAAGATCCAGTAGAGCAGCCATTGCACCACGCTCAGCGTTCCCCACCCGAGCAGCTCCCCCGCACGCGCGAGCCGATTGCGTGGCGGAAGTCCCGGCATCGCCTGATCGCGCGTAAGCCCGATCAGCTCGGAGAGCGGCACCACCGTGTCGCCGACCGCGCGCAGGCTGTCGATGAGCGGTCCCAGCGCAGCGACGGTCTGGCTGCGATCGCCGCCGCCGTCGTGCAGCAGCACCACGTTCCCCCGCGTGCGCTGCGCGAGCACCGTGTCGATGATCGTCTGCACACCAGGCGACTGCCAATCCTCGGCGTCGATGTGCAGGCCGATGATGAGGTAGCCTCGCTCCTTCGCGATCTGCGCCGGCACGAGCTCGTCGAGCGTCGTCGGCTCGGCATCCCCGAAGTAGGGAGGCCGGAAGAACGCGGTGCGTCGGCCGAGCACTGCCTCGAAGAGGCGCTCGGTGGCGTCGAGCTCGAGCTTGGTGCGCTTGTCGCTCGTGAACGCGAGATTCGGATGCAGGAAAGTGTGATTCCCGATCAGATGTCCCTCGTTCACGATTCGGCGCAACAGTGGCAGGTGACGCTCGGCGTTCTCGCCGACCAGGAAGAAGGTGGCGCTGGCGCCGCGCGACTTCAGCGTGTCGAGGATCATCGGCGTCCACTTCCCATCGGGGCCATCGTCGAACGTGAGCGCGATGAGATGCGGATCGGTGCTCCCGTAGCGATTGACAATGTATGGCGTGCCCACCTTGTGAATCACTTCGTCCACGACGAGATGCGTCACGGGATCGATTCGCACGGTGCGGTTCCCGGAGTCCGGCGTCGCGAACAGATCGAGGATCTCGCCGTTCCCTTCCATTTCGGCGTCGTACCCGGGCGGGATAACGCTGAGCAGCGTCGCGGATGAATCGATCCCCGCCTTTCCGATCACGCGCCAGATCGCGGGATCCTCGGAGCCCATGCGCCAGATGCCCATGCCGGCAGTTCCGATCGCCTCGGCAGCAAGCGTCTGATTGTACGCGGTGATCGCGTCGAGATACCACGCGAGATGATCGGTGGAATCGCGATCGGTCCAGGTCGCGAACGGATTGAGCGTCGTCGAGTCGAAGTGCAGCGCCTTCTTGTCCGCCTTGCGGACGGCAGACATGATCTCCTGGAAGGTGAGCTGCTGCCCGTTGGTCGTGCTGTCGCCGTCGTTCCAATCGTAGCCGTACGCGCCGACGATCGGGATCGCTTTCTGCGCGGGAACGAAGCGCAGCATGTGCCGCATGCGCTCGACGAACCACTGTTGGCTCGCGATGGGACCGGGGTCGCCCCTCTTCCCGAAGTGCTCGTCGTACAGCATGAGGAAGAGGTAGTCGTTCACATCGCCGAATCGCTTCAGCTGATGATCACTGTCGTTCACCGACGCGGCCTGCGTGACGAGTCTGCCCATGGGCGCGAGTCTCTTTCGCAGATCGAGGACGAATGAGGCAATGGGCTCGGTGAGCTCCTGTGGCTCCTCCTCGAAGTCGATCGTGACTCCGCCCAATCCATAGAACGAGACGCTGTCCGTGAGCTGTTGGAGCGCGAGAGCGCGCGCTGCCGGAGTCGTGAGCAGGTGACGCAGCCCCGCCGCATCCCAGCGCTTGGAGGCCGAGTCGAAGTTGCTGACCATCAGGAAGATCTGCGGGCGCTTCTTCGCGTCGGGCACGGCACTCGCGATCGTGACGCCCACGCGGCGGTCGACGCGCAATCGCAATCCGTTGCCGCCGGGTCCGAGCCAGGCGCACTCGCACACCACCCAATCGAGATCGTCGGCGTGATGAAGCAGGGCATCGAGCGAGTTGTCGTCCCACGTGACGTAGAAGCCCGCGACGATGGGAGCGCCCGGCACCCGCGGCTTGCCCTTCACTTCGCGTCCCCGCACGGGCAGCACATTGGCGTGTACGCCGGGCACGCGATTTTTCCGCAGCGTGAAATACAGCTGCAGTTTCTTGGAGAGTCGTTCCCGCTCGATCTTGCTCGTGGCCAAGCCGGGCGATCTGGCGAATGCCTCCGTGAGAGGAATCTCAGGAAGGAGCGGCGGGATGATCACCATGGTGAGCGTCACCGCCGTCACCACCGTCGTCAGTACGCCAACGATCAGCGCCGCACGGCGCAAACGGCGCCAACGGCGACCGGTCTCGTCGAGAAAGATCGGAGAACGTCTATGCGATCGATGTGTCTGGTCCACTCAGATCAAGTTAGCAAAGTCGACGCTGGTACGAACGTGCAGTCACTCAAAGATGCGCAGTGCAGCGCCTCGGTGAGCCACTTCTCATTGCCGCATTCGCAAATGGAGAGACTGAGGCGCCGAGAACTAGTGGAAACGAAGGTTGCAGAGCGACCGAGCTCCTTCTGCTACCCGAGAATCATCAGGAGGATCGGAAGATGCCACAGCCTTCGTCGCCGAAACTGCGCCGCGCGGCCGCGACCATGCGAGCGGGGCTCGGGGCGATCCCGTCTGCTCGTGCCATCGCCGCGACGGTGAAGAAATTTATACGACGAAACACGGTCTCCTGAGACCAGGTGGCCCGCCGCGGACGGCGGTGAGAGCAAACCTCGAATCGAATCCGGGTTCACTTCGACTCCGTAACGGAGGCGCCGCCGTGCGTGGCGTGACGGGCGCGAGTCGTGGGACGTCTCATTCATACACGACGGGCCGGCGTGGGCCAGCTCGCGTGCGCCAGCTCGCGTGCGCCACGAGCGTCCGCCACGAGCGTCCGCTTCGAACGTGGCGCCTCGCAGGCGCTCACTCACGCTCATTACCGCGATCCCGACCTGACCTCCAGCGAACGCCGGGAAGACGCCCTCGAGTGGTGCAAGGGGCGCAATTGGAGCTGGCGAGCCTTCCTGCTCGCCTATCTCGCGTACGTGAGCGTGCGCGCGCTCAGCGATGACGAGTACGGGACGATCTTCGGCGGAATCACGCTTGTCGTGCACGAGGCGGGACACGCCGTGTTTGGCGCGTTCGGCGAGCTGCTGGCCGTGATGGGTGGGAGTATCATGCAGCTCGCGATTCCTCTGATCGTCGCGATGCTCTTCCTGCGCCAGCGCGAATACTACGGCATCGTCGTCGCGCTCGCGTGGCTCTCTACGAGCTCGTGCAATCTCGCCGCGTACATCGGCGACGCACGAAGCCAGGATCTCCCGCTCGTGAGCATGGGCAGCGGCGACCCGATTCACGACTGGCACTACATTCTGGGGCACTTCGGATTGCTCGGGCAGGACCATGCGCTCGCGCGCCTCGCGCGATTCGCGTCGTTCGTCTCGCTGCTGCTCGCGATCGTGCTGGGAGCGTGGCTGTGCAACGCGATGCGGCTGTCCGCCGGCACGACTCCACCGGCGGACGAAGAGCTACTGCGCGGCTAGTCTGCTTCGGCTGCGCGAAGAACGCTCAGTGACTGGTGCCGGACCGCTGGATGGGCGGCTTGCCATCCGCCGTCCCGTGATTCTTCCACCACGCGGGCGAGCCAATGAGGTTCGCATCGCCCTGTGCAGCGATCATCGCCTGCGTGACGTTGGCGCCGCTCACTTCACCGGTGGACGTCGACGTCGTGGTTTGCTGTGACGTATCGCGGCGCGTTGCCGACCTGCTCTGCTGTGACGTATCGCGATGTGTCGCCGACGAATCACTGGTCTTGGCCTGCGCCATGGCGGCGCATGGAATCAGCGCGAGCGCGCCCACCGCCATCCATTTCAGTTCCATCGTTCCCTCCTCTCGTCCGTTCTCTCGATATTCGAGACCATGCCGCCGAAGGTGGCGGCATACTCGAGATGTGCATAAGGCGCACCGAGCGGGGCACGATCGCGAGAATTTTTGTGTGCTCAGACGAGACCGGCTATCGAGCCGAACGCGAGGCTACAGCAACGTTCCGCGGAGAATCACGAAGGCAACGCTGAAATAAATGATCAGGCCGGTCACGTCGACGAGGGTCGCGACGAACGGTGCCGATGCGCTCGCCGGATCGAAGTTGAGCCGACGCAGCACGAAGGGCAGCATGGAACCGGCAAGCGAGCCGAACGTCACGACACCCACGAGCGCAGACGCCACGGTGACCGCGACCAGCACATGGTGAGTGCCGTAGTCGTACCAGCCGAACTGCTGCCACACCATGATCCGAATGAATCCGATCACGCCGAGGATCAGTCCGAGCACGATCCCCGACGGAAGCTCGCGTGATGCAACCCTCCACCAGTCGCGCAGCGTGACTTCGCGCAGCGCCATGGCGCGTATGATCAGCGACGTCGCCTGTGATCCGGAATTGCCACCGGAGCTGATGATGAGTGGAATGAAGAGGGCGAGCACGACGGCCTTGCTGATCTCGCCTTCGAAATATCCCATCGCGGTTGCCGTGAGCATCTCGCCCAGGAAGAGTGCGCACAGCCACCCCGCGCGCTTCTTGATCATCGCGAGGAGACTGATCTCCATGTACGGCTCGTCAAGCGCCTCCATGCCGCCGAACTTCTGCACGTCCTCCGTCTGCTCACGCACGATCGCATCGATCACGTCGTCGACGGTGACGATGCCGAGCAGATGACCGCCCTCGTCGACGACCGGCACGGCGAGAAGATTGTACTTCGAGAGCAGTCGGGCGACGTCCTCCCGATCCGTGGTCGGCTTCACGGACAGGGGCACGCGCTGCGGGCCCACCTCGAGCACCTTCTGGTTCCGGTCGGCGAGCATGAGCTGCCGAAGCGAGACCACGTGCACCATGCGCTGCTGCGCATCGAGCACGTAGATCGTGTAGACCGTTTCCTTCGCGCCGCCGACGCTCACGATGTATTGGAGCGTCTTCTCCACCGTCCAGTCGCTCGGGACGGTCACCGCTTCCGTCGTCATGATTCCACCGGCGACCTCGGGCGGATACCGAAGCAGCAGGGCGAGCGCCTGGCGCGTTGGCGCATCGAGCGGTTTCGCGAGTCGGTCACGCTCGCTCTGCGAGAGCTCGCGAAAGAGATCCGCCTGCTGGTCCGCCGACATCGCCTCGAGCAGCGGGGCCGCGCTCGCGGCATCGATCTTCTCGAAGATCTCGGCGCGTCCCTCGAGCTCGGGCTCATCGAACACCTGCACCACGAGATCGAATGGAAGCGCCTTGATGAGCTGGGCCGCCGCGTCGGGATGCAGACGACTCAAGGCTTCCGCGACATCAACCGGCCGCATCGACGAGAGCATCTCGGCCAGCTCCGCCGGATCGCCGGACAGGAGGTAGAGGAGCTCGGGGGAGTGCGCTTCGATCATCTCAGGCCTCGACAGCTTCTGTGGTTGAGAGCCGGGCGCCGCGCAAAGCGGCCAGCATCCATATCGCCCCGCTCACGACGACTGCCGCGGGGATCACCAGTACACCTTGCTGTATCGAGCTTCGGTCGGAAATCCAGCCGATGAGCGTGGGCGAAGGGACGTCGCCCAGAACATGGATCGTGCAGATGCATAACGCCATCGCGGCGGCACGCATTCCCGGTGGCACCAGCGAGATCAGCTTCGAGTTGATCGGCGCGGTGCACGTAAATATGAGAAGCTCCGCCGCGAACAACGTAACCAGATACACGGTGGTGTCGGCAGTGGTCAGCGCGATCCAGGCGAGAGGTGCGGCGAGCAGCGTAGTCACGCCCGAGAGCCACAGATACGCCTCCCGATTGCGCCGCAGCATGCGATCCCCGATCCAGCCGCCTCCGAGGGCGCCCACCAGGCCGGTGACCACGAGCATCACCGCGAGCTGGTTGTTCGCGACCGCGCTGCTCACGCCGTGCGTGCGCTGGACGAACACCGGCATCCACGCCGCGATGCCGCCCACGGCGAAGGTGTAGGCGGCGTACCCCAGCACGGTGAGGCGATACTGCGGGTTCTCTGCGATGCGACGATACACCCGGAGCGCGCGCGGCGGCTCGCCGACCGATCGTGCGATCCTGTCCGGCGCACGCATGCGGAGCATGAGCCACGCGAGCAGCAATCCCGGTGCGCCCGCGGCGAAGAATGCTTCACGCCATCCCCAGTGCGCGTCCACGAATCCGCCGATCCCGTATCCGAGCGCCGCTCCCACCGGCGTGGCGGCGAAGAAGATCGCGAATGCGCGACCGCGCGTCTTTTCGGGGAAGAAGTCTGCGAGAATCGCTGGAGCGATCGCCGAATAGGCGGCCTCGCCAACTCCCACCAGCGATCGGGCGCCTATGAGCTCCGGCATCGTGCGCGCCAGGCCACCGAGCGCCGTCGCGGCGCTCCAGAGCGCGATTCCAGCGGCCACCCACCTCGTTCGCTGCGGCCTGTCACCCACGGCGCCGAAGAATGGCGCGGTCACGAGATACACGGCGAGAAACGCCGTCGAGCCGAGGCCGATGGCCGTGTCCGTGGGATGCAGCGTCGAGTGCTTGATACTCTCCGACACCGCCGGGAACACGAACCGGTCGATATAGTTGAGCAGATTGATCGAGGTGAGGATCGCGAGCGCGCCCCATGCGCCGCGCCGACCGTCCCCGAGCGTGCCGTTCGCCTCGGACATCTCATTCCCCGGAATGCGCACCGCAATCTGGTGCGTCGCGACGACAACGGAAAGCGACGCGTTGCTCACGCATCACGCGCCCCGTACACTTATCGCACTTCAAAGGCGCGAGGCGGATGCACGCTCTGACTTTCACGCTCCTCACACTCGCGGGCGCTCTGCTCGCGGGCCTCGTCGGCGCTCTGACCGGACTGGGTGGCGGTGTCGTTCTCGTTCCTCTGCTCACCCTCGGCCTGGGTGTCGACATCCGCTATGCGATCGGCGCATCGCTCGTATGCGTGATCGCGACGTCGTCCGGCGCCGCCGCGGCGTTCGTGCGAGAGGGATTCACCAACATCCGCATCGGCATGTTTCTCGAGATCGCGACCACCGTCGGCGCCCTGCTCGGCACCGTGTTGGCCGCGTACGTCTCGTCCTCCGCGCTCGCCGTCATCTTCGGCATTGTGCTCATGTTCTCCGCCGCGCAATCGATGCGGCAGCGGGTGGAGCACATCGCCGTGACGGAGCCCGGCACACTGGGCGCACGCCTCCGACTGTCGTCGACGTATCCCGTCGGCGACCGCGTCGTAAGCTATGGCGTCGAGCACGTGCCGACGGGATTCGGGTTGATGTTCATGGCGGGGATTCTCTCCGCGCTGCTGGGCATCGGCTCCGGCGTGGTGAAGGTGCTCGCAATGGACCGTGCGATGCATCTTCCGTACAAGGTGTCCACGACCACGAGCAACTTCATGATCGGCGTAACCGCGGCGGCGAGCGCCGGCGTCTATCTCCACCGCGGCTACATCGATCCCGTTCTCGTGATGCCCGTGGTGCTCGGCGTACTCACGGGTGCTACCCTCGGCGCGCGCCTGCTCGCGCGCGTGCACGTGAAGCCGCTCCGCATGCTGTTCACGGCCATCATGGTCGTGCTCGCGCTCGAGATGCTCTACCAGGGGCTCACGAAGCGCATATGAGCGGCGACTCGCGACTGGGAAATCCGCACGAGGATTACGCGCTCGAGCAGCGACTCGGGACGTTGTTGCGCGGGGGTGTCATCGTCTCCGCAGGTGTGACGCTGATCGGCGGAATCATGTATCTCGCCGTGCACGGCAGCGCGCCCGCGAGCTACCACACCTTCAGCGGCGAGCCCGCAACGCTGCGAACCGTGGGCGGCGTGATCGCCGGAGTGTTGCGCGGCGAGAGCATCGCGATCATCCAGCTGGGAGTCCTGCTCCTCATCGCCACGCCGATCGCGCGCGTGCTCATCTCGGTGATCGGCTTCGCGCGCGAGCGCGACTGGATGTACGTCGCGTGCTCGCTGCTCGTGCTCCTGCTGCTGTTCTTCAGCCTCGCGCACGGCGGGTAGCGCACCGCCGTAGCGCGCCTGCGGCGGCTAGTGTCCGTAAGCGGCGGTCAGCTCGACGTACACGGCGCGACCGGCCGAGGGCTCGTAGAACTTGCCGCCGGCGGCGTTGATCGCGACGGATGACACGTAACGCTTGTCGAACACATTCTGAACGCCGATCGTGGGCTGCAGCCACGGACGTCCGAACAGCGCGGTACCGCCTGCGCGCACGTTCATCACGAAGAATCCGGACGCCTTCTGGGTGTTTGGATCATCGACGAACTGCGACGACTTCGCCTGCCCCTCGAGCGTCGCGAACAACGTACGATAGTGGTACGTGGCGCTCCCCTGCGCCTGATGCTCGGGAATTCCCGGAATCGCGTTGCCGGCGAAGTTCACGTCTCCGACGTTGTAATCCCGGAATCGGAAGTGCGAGTACGTGTACGACGCGGCGAACGTGAACGCATTCACGTCGGTGATCAGCTCCGCCTCGATTCCCTCGCGACGTGTCCGGCCCGCGTTGCGATAGTAGGTGCGCCCTTCCCCGCCCGGCACCTCGAACGCGATCAGCTCGTCGTGCACCTCCGTGTCGAACCCGGCGAAATCGTACTGCACGCGGCTCAGCATGATTCCCTTGATCCCGAGCTCGTAGGTCGTCGAGAGCTGCGGCTGCAGATCCGGATTGAATCCCGCCGAACCATTCGCCTGATTCCCGAGCTCAGTAGTCGTGGGTGTTTCGAATGCTCGAGAGACATTCGCGTACACCGAATGCAGTGGCGACACCTTCGCGACCAGCCCAACCATGGGACTCCATGCGTGGAGCGTGCGCTGTCCCGAGTCGTCCGGATTGTCCGCTGACACGGGGAAGAAATCGTCGACCTCGAATTTCACGTAGTCGGCACGAAGGCCCGCGCTCAGAGTATAGCGGCCCCCGAACTCGAGCTCGTCGCGCACGTACGGGCCGATGCTCGAGACCTTCTCCTGCTGGTCGAGTGATCGCGCGCCCTGCTCGTGACCCACCACCGGGCAGGCGAGTGTCGCTGTCGCGAGACCGTTGCAATTGGACCAGTTGCGACGATGATCGCTCAGCCCCTGCAGGTCCAGGCCGACGCTCGCGCGATTCGACAATCCGAACAAGGTGAGTGGCGCCGTCGCGCGCACTCCTCCGCCCCACTGCTTCCGATCCACACCAACGATCGCGAACGTGAGCGGATTGTAGAGCGAGCGTCCCCCGCCGTAGACCTGTGCGAAGAGCTCACCGGATCCGAGCAACGCGTGGCGGGCGGAGAGTCCGGTCTGCAGCATCGTCACTTCCTTACGCGCCTTCTTCCGAACCTGCGCGGGATCCGCCATTTGCGGCGCGCTGTCCGCCTGTGCGCGTGTGAGCGCGCCCGGATTCTGCGCGGTGGGCTCGTCGATCCCCATCGCCTGCAGCTCGAAATCGGTGCCGCCACTGCTGAACGTCGCGCGCCCGTAGCCGTTCGTGAGCCGCTGTGCCGAGTACTCGCGATAGTTGTTCGTGGACGTGTGGCCCACGTTTGCGGAGTAGCTCCCGTTGCTGAAGGAGCCCCCGAGCACGCCCGTGAAACGAGATGTCTCGAACGTCCCTCCCTCGCCGCGCAGCTGCGCCGCAAACGCATCATTCGGCGCATCCGCGCTTCGAATGTCGAGGACGCCGCCGGAGGCATTTCCGTACAGCGAGGAGGCGGTGCCCCGGATGACCTCGATGCGCCCCACGGTTTCGAGGTCGAGATAGTCCAGCGGGGTCTGCCCATCGGCGTTCGTGAGGGGCATCCCATCGCGCAACACGCGCACGCTGCGAACGCCAAAGGACGAGCGCGACCCGAATCCGCGTACCGCGACGCGAATG